>NZ_JBEZKW010000011.1:0-155000 GCF_040651795.1 Streptomyces sp. NPDC048361 | reverse complement strand
ACTCACCCTCTCGGGCTTTCCTCCGGGCGCTTCCCTTCGGTATTTCGTGTTTCCGACTCTATCAGACTCTTTCGTGTCCGATTCCCCGTCGGAGCGGGGCTTGCCTTCCCGGCTGTTAGGCCGTTCCGACGTCCCGAACTCTAGCTGATTTCGCCGGCGGATTCATAATCGAGTCTTCCGGTTCGACGAGAATTGAATTCGGCATGCCGAATAAGCCCTCGTCGAGGGATCGTGCTGAGTTGGGTGGCCGCAGAAGCTGCGGCGGACGGTCGGTCACAGAACCATTCCGGCTCTGTGGCAACCCGGGAAACGTTACGCCTGTGCTCACCTCGAGTCAACTTGACCGTCAACCCCGCGCTGCCGGGGGTTGTAGCGTGCCACCGTGACCTTGATCCTCGAACCCGACACCGCTGTCGCGCACGCCTGGTGGTGGCGTACCGGAGACAGTTCCCCCGATCCGGCCGACCTGGCCCTGCTCAGTGAAGGCGAGCGGGAGAGGGCCGCCAAGATCGTGCATCCGCCGACCGCCGTGGGCTTCGTCGCGGGGCGCGCCGCGAGCCGGCGGATCCTCTCGGAGCTGCTCGGTGTGGCTCCGGCGCGGATAGGCCTCGGGCGCAGGCCCTGCCCCGGGTGCGGCGATCCACTCCACGGCCCGCCCGCCGTGCTCTATCCGCAGTCGCCGTTGTGGATCAGCATCTCGCACACCAACGGGTGCGGCATGCTCGCCGTGGCCCGCGTTCCGGTGGGGGTGGATGTCGAGGGCGTACGGGATTTCCCGGTCGAGGAGCTGGCGGGGTCCGCCCTGACCGAGTCCGAAAGCAGGGTCGTGCTCGGCGCCCCCGAAGGGCCGGACCGCACCCGCGCCTTCCTGCGCTCCTGGACCCGCAAGGAAGCCGTCCTCAAGGCGGTCGGCGTGGGAATCACGACCGATCTCCGGGCTGTCGAGACCCGGCCGGAGAGCGCGGGCCCCGTCGTCGTGGCCGCCGGAGTGCCGGGCACGCCTGGGTCCTGGACGGTGACGGACCTCGCGGTTCCCGACGCCTGGGCTGCGGCCATCTCCGTACCCGCGGGATCGGACGGCAGGCACCCTGAGATCCATCTGCGAGAGCACGCGTAGGGACTCCGCCTGCGATGCCGCCCTCTCGCTTACCCGGGGAGGGTCGGGAGGGGGCCGGTGTGCGCGCTCCCGGTGCCCCTCGTCGCCGATCCGCGCCACCGGACAGCGGTGGCGACCCCGAAGATCTGCCGGGTCATCACGTCGCGTCGAGGCAGTGGCACTCCGCGGCGCACGCACGCTGGACGAGGATCCGGCCAATCGGCCATGTTTCTTTGACGCGAGTGGAGTTGCGCGCTGCCTGCCGCGCCGGGCACCGAAAGGTTTCCGCGGCCCGTCAGGTTTCGGCCAACGTTCGGCGAGGCCCCCTTTCCAAGCGGCGGGGAGGGGAAACTTGGCCGGTCTCACGTGCTGTGAGGGAGATCGGGGGAGCACCATGGATCCGGTGACAGCTGTCGCGGCTGCGAGCGTCGCGCTCGTGGTCAAGGGGGCCCTTGAGGCCGCCGCGCAAGAGGCCGGGCGGTCCGGTTGGAGTGGCGGGGCCAGACTCATGGCCCGGCTGCGTGCGCGGTTCGGAGGGGACCGCGCTGCGGAGCTCGCTCTCGACCGTGTGACGCGCGCGCCGAACGATGAGGAGTCCCGTCAGGAGCTGGAGCGGATTCTCGCCGCGCACATGCTTCGCGACCCGGCGTTCGAGGCCGATGTCCGGCGACTGGTCGACGAGGCGGCCGCCGCCATGGGGCGCGGTGGGCCGCAGGTCACCGCAGCGCTGATCAAGAACGCACAGGTGTTCAACGAGAAGGTCGAAGTGCAGGGGGACTGGAACGTGTCCTGACAGTCGGCGGCGCTGTGCCGTCCCTGTCGCCGGTCGATCCGGACACGGTCGGCAGGCTCGGCGGGACGTCCGGTTGGAGGATCGAAGGGGCGTCCGGCCGGAGGTCGGCTGCGGGGTGCTGCCTCAGCGGACCTCTTCGGACGCAGACCTTCTGCCCGGTCGGCCGCGCTCGCGCGCTACCGGCAGGACGCTTCCCCGGTGGGGGTGCTATCCGGTCGCACGGCCATCTGATGCCCGCTGTGCCACGCAGTGCCTCCCGCAGTGGCCGTGGAGCTCGTGGTGCCCGTAGTGCTCGTGTGGTCGCCACGCGGTCCGGCTTGCTCGTCGCCTTCCATCCGATCGTTCCGTATCTCCTGATCATCCCCTTTCTCCTGATCAACCCGTTCGTCGACGGGCACCTGCCGGTGCCGTTCCCCTTGTCCGTCCTGTTTGTCTTGTCTGTCCTGTCTGTTCAGCCCGGAAGACCGAGTGCCATGAGCGAGGAATCCCTGACGGAAACGCCGGAGACCGGCCCTGAGAGCCCGGGTCCCGGCCCGGCGGCCTCCGCGGCCAAACCCGCGCCGGAAGACGAGCACCGGAGCGACAGGTCCGAGCAGGACGGCCCGGTCAGTGAGTCCGATGCCCTGCGCAACCTGACCCAGAGCACGTCGGACGCCGACGCGGAACGGTCCGAGGCGCTACGGGCGGGCGCCATCGCCGACCTCATCGCGCAGCGTCTCAACGACGACGCCTCCGGGACCCGGATCGGCACGCTCGCGCTGTTCAACGAAACGGTCAGCTTCGGCGGCGGGTTCAACACCACGGGCAGCGGGCGCCGTGCGCCGGGGCCCCGCGGTGTGCCGACGCTCGCGCTGGATCCGTCCGAGATCGCCGGCCACACCGACCTTTTCGTCCAGCCCACGGGGTACGGCGACGCGCTCGGCGTCCTCTGCGAGGAACGGCTGCTCGTGCTGACCGGCGCCCCCGGGAGCGGGCGCGAGGCCACCGCGGTGAATCTGCTCGGGGAAGCTCTCGCGCTGAACGGCGGCGGGGCCTGCCACCGGCTGCTCGACCCGACGGTGCTGTTCGAGTCCGACTGGGAGCCGCCGCAGAAGAACACTGGGTACCTGGTGAGCCTTGAGGACGGGCCCGCGGGCGTGACGGGCTTCGCCGACGCCCTGCGCCGACTGCCGTCCGTGGTGGCCGCGTTGCGCGCCGGCGGTGGACTGGTGGTGCTCACCGGCGGGCACGACCTCACCCTGGTGCTGCGGGGGCCCGGCGGCGCGGCGATCGCCACGCACGCCCTGCGGCCCGCCGACCCGCTGGCCGTCCTCGAACGGCGCGTCCTGGGACATGCGGAGGACCCGGAGGCGCGGGCGGAGTTGCACGCGCTCCTCGAATCCACGGGCGCGGCACGCGCGTTGCGGGAGCAGCCCGCGGCCCGGCACGCCGCGCGGCTCGCCTCCGTGATCCGGGCCGGCGGCGACGTGGCTGCCGAGGCGGCGGCGCTGCGCGACCCGAGCGATCAGGTACGCACCTGGTTCGACCGCTACCGCGAGCCGGAGGCACTGGCCTTCGCGCTGGCGTCCGCCACCCTTGAGGGCAGTGGCTACCTCACCGTCTCGGAGGCGGCGGTCAGGCTCTGCGCCTCCCTGACACCGCCCGAACCCGCCGCGCCCGATCTGCGGTTCAGGGACCGTGTCGGGTACGAGCAGCAGTGGATCCGGCTCGTCCCCGACGGCTCCGGGCCACCACGGGTGCGCTTTCGCAGCGCTCTGCTCGGCCAGGTCATCCTGCGGTACGCGTGGACCAGTCTCGACGGGTGGCGTGAAGCTGTCCTCGCGTGGATGCGCCAGCTGTTGAGCCACAGCGATCTGGAGGTACGCGCGCGGGCCGCGGTCGCCGCCGGAGTGCTCGCGTCGGCGGATCACCACTACGCCGTCCACCGCTTCCTCACCTCCTGGGCGGGCGCCGCCTCCTGGCCGCTGCGGCAGGCCGCCGCCACCGCCCTCGGGGTGTCCGGGAGCCGCCCCGAGACGTCCGACGCCGTCTGGGAACTCCTTGACGGCTGGGCGCGCGGCGGCAGTTCGGCGCAGCAGCGCAGGCTCGCCGGGACGGCGGCGAACGCCGTGGGCGGAATCCTCGGCCGGGAGGCGCCCGAGCGGGCCGTCGCCGTGCTGCGCGCCGCCCTGGACCGCGGTGACGACTGGGGCACTCTGCCGTCGGTCGCCTGGGGCGGTGTCCACCTCATCCACCAGGGGCAGACCGGCGCGCTTCTCGACGCCTATTTGGAGTGGTCCGAGCCGCAGGACCTCTCCCCCATGGTCGTCAAGTCCCTGTCCGCCTTCGTCTTCGCGGCGACCCGGCCGTACGAGCGGATGGCGGACGGTCCGGTCGGCGGCGTACCCGGCGTGCCGCTGCTCCTGAGCGGGCTTCCCCGGCACGGCGACCGGCTCGCGGAGTTGTGGGCGCGGGCGCTGGCGCGCCGCCCGCTCCAGGAGACCGCGCTGGAAGCCCTGCGCGAGTGGATCGACACCTACTGCGACAGGTGCCCGGGTTCCCTGGACGCCTTGGGGTCGCTTCTCGTCGAGGTGGCCCGCAGGCCCGGATCGCACCGCCAACGGCTGCTGTGGTGGCTGGACAAGTGGCAGCGCAGCCGGGAGCGGCCGTCGAAGAACGCGGCGGTCCTGCACCAGCGGCTCGCGCGCGCCGCATGAGCACACCCCATCGAGCGCGCCGCATGAGCACACCCCATCGAGCGCGCCGCATGAGCACACCCCACACAGGACGAGCCGGGAGGAGCACAGTGGAGGCACAGACCTACGATCCGGTGCTGCGCAGCGAGGATCTGCCCAAGTGGCGTCTGACGAGTCCGGTGCGGCCGCCCGACCCCGGCCGTGCCCTGGTTCTGGTGCGGGACAGCGGGCCCTCCCTGACGGTCCGCAGTGGTGAGGAGATCCCCTCGTCCCGCTTCGGCGCGTACAGCGGCATGTACACGATCGACATGGCCGAGCACCGGCTGCTGCTCGACATTCCCCTGCTCAGCCGCGACCCGACGTTCTCCTTCCGCAGCCGGGTCGATCTGGTGTGCCGGGTCGCGGACCCGGCGAAGGTCGTCTCGCGCGGCATCCGGGACATGAGCGGCGCGCTCTACGGCTATCTGCGCAAGTCGCTGCGCTCGGTGGCCCGCGACTACGACATTGCCGAGTTCCACCAGGCCGAGCAGGCGTTGAACGCGGCGCTCGCGGGTTTCACGGGGGACGACGCGATCCGGCTGCGCAACATCCAGGTCGAACTCCTCGTCGACGAGGACGAAATCATCGGCAGCGGGCGTGAGTTCCGCGATGTGGAGCGGGAGACGCGGCTGGCGGGGATGCGGCGCAGGCGCCATCTGGACATGATCCGCGAGGAGGGCGTCGACGGTCTGATCGCGGAGATCATGGAGCGGGAGGGGCCGCGGGCGGCGCTCGCCTGGATCGAAAAGGGCGAGGCCGAGAAGCGGGAGGTGCGGCGCGAGGTGATGCGCATGGTCCTGGAACGCGGCGACGCCGACCGGGAGCCGTTCGAGCAGGCCGAGCTCGAACGTGCCGTCCTCGACGAGGTTCTGCGCGAGGGCGACGGCCTCTTCGAGAAGGCGACCCGTTCGGGCCGGCTGCGCGGGACCCTGGCGCGCGCTCTGGAAACGGATGCGGCGGACGACGACCGGGTGCCGCTCAAGGGTGAGGTCCTTCGGGAGGAGGGCGCTTCCCGGCGGGCCCGCGCGGACCGCGGGCCGGGGATGAGCGGGGCGGCGGCCCCGGCCGGGCCCGGGTCGCCGCGGAGAGAGAGCCGCTCCGGTTCCTCACCGGCTCCCGCCGGTCCCCCGGCGCCGCCCGAGGACGAACCGCTGCCCGGCGTCGCGGATCGCCGCGCACGGGTCGTCGACGAGCACTGGCCCGCTGCCTCCGGCCCCTCCGCGGGCTCGGGGCCGCGCTCGGGCAGCGCGGCGGCGCCGCCGCGATCGTCCGCGGGCGGCGAGGCCGCGGCGCCCACCGGTCGTGCCGAAGGGGGCTCTTCCCCCGCCGCGGCGCCCCGTATCAGCCGCGTGCGCGGCACCGCCAAGCGCGGGACTCCAGGAAAGGACGGGCAGCGGTGATGAGCGACCACGAGCCCTGGCACGCCGTGCCCGCCCGGCGCCACGACGCGTCGCCCTTGTCGACAGCGGGGGCTCAAGTGCCGCTGGGAAAGCACCGGTTGGCGCCCGCGCCCGACCGGCAGCCGACGGCTGCCCCCGATGCCGGCGGGGTGGTCCCCGCCGACCCGGAAGGCCCCTGGCCGCGGCCGGTGGCGCCGGGGACCTGGGTGGCTCCCGGTGGCCGGGGGTGGGTGCGCGCGTTCACCGTGTGGAGCGAGCGGGTGCCGGAGCGCGGTGAGGACGCGGAGCCGTTCGTCGCCCACCACTGGGAGACCCGCCAGGGGCTGCTCGCCGTGTTCGACGGTTCGGGCGGCGCGGGCTCCGCGCCCGCCTGGCAGAGCCCGGCCGGCTCACCGCGTACCGGGGCCTGGGTCGGCGCGCGGGTGGCCCGCCTCGCCACGGACTGCTGGTTCCGCGAGGTGGCCCTCGACGCCGAACAGGCCGAACCCGAGAGCCTGCACGGCTATCTGGAGTACTTCCTGTCCAAGGCGCCGCAACGGCGCAGCAAGATCGGCGGCACCATGCGCCGCCAGCTGCCCACCACCCTCGCCGGAGTGCACTACCGCTTGCGGGACGACGAGTCCGTGGAGCTCCAGCCGTTGTGGGCGGGCGACTCGCGCGCCTACACCCTGCATCCGCGCGACGGGCTGCAGGTGCTCACCCGCGACCACACGCGCGAGAGCGATGCGCTCGAGTTGTTGCGCAGCGATCCTCCGATGACCAACCTGGTCTGCGCGGACCGGGCGTTCGTGGTCGACGCGCAGCGCCTCGCTCCCTTCCCCCTGCCCCTCGTTCTGGTCGCCGCGACGGACGGTTTCTTCGGTTACGTCAACACGCCGGGCGACTTCGAGGCGGTGCTGCTCGAAACCCTGCAACGGGCGGCGGACGAGCAGGAGTGGGCCGACCTGGTCTGCCGCGAGGTGCGGGGCTACACGGCGGACGATGCCTCGCTGGCCCTGGTGGCACTGGGGCACCAGAGCTTCGCCGCCCTGCGCGACCTGTACGCGCCGCGCCTCGTGGAGCTGAGGGACCGGCTGGGCCGTAACCGGCCCCGTGCTCTTGACCGGTCGCCCCGCGCCGTCGAGGGCGGGGCGCACGTGCCGGAGGACCCGGCGCAGCTGGGCAGCCGCGTCCGCGCCTGGCAGGACCAGAGCTGGCACGCCTACCGCGGCGCCTACGAGACCTATCTGCCGGCTTCATCCGAGGAGCACGCGTGAAACAGGGCGACACGATCGGCGGCTACCGCATCGTCACGGACCCCACCAACGCCAATGGCGGGAAATGCATCTGGGCCTTCGCGGAGAAGGACGGCGCGCCGTACTTCATCAAGCAGTTCCTGGAACCCAAGCGGCCTCGCGACGACGCCCGCGAGTCCCCGAGCCTGGAGATCCGCCGCAGGCTTGCTCAAGAGTTCGAGGAGCGCCATCACACGATCATGAAGCGGCTGCGCCCGGACGCGCGCGGCGGCGGCAACATCGTCCTGGCCAAGGACTTCTTCCACGAGGGCAGTACGTACTACAAGGTCACGGAGCGCATCGACACCTCCACCCTGGAGAAGCCCCAGGCGCTCGAACCGCGGCAGAAGATGGTGCTGCTCAAGACGCTGGGCAACAGTCTCAAGCAGCTCCACGACATCGACGTCGTGCACGGCGACCTCAAGCCGCTGAACGTGCTGGTACAGAAGCGTGACGGGGCCGCCTTCCACGCGGCGAAGCTGATCGACTTCGACGACTCCTATGTGTCGGGGAGCCCGCCGGAGCCCGAGGACATCTCGGGTGATTCCCTCTACGGCTCCCCGGAGTGGCGCCGCTACCTCCAGCGCGACGCGTCGCCGGGCGAACTCACCTGCGCCGTCGACATCTTCGCGCTCGGCCTCATGACGCATCTGTATCTGGTGGGTGAACTCCCTTACTACGAGAGCAGGTTCGGCTCTCCTGCCGACGCCGTGAACGGCGGCGACGAGCTGGCCCTCAGCGCGCGGCTCTCCGACCAGATGCTCGGCCTGCTCCGCCGGATGACGGCAGGCGACGCCGGCAGCCGGCCACGGATCTCCGCGTTTCTCGCGGCGCTCTCCGACCCGAAGGTGTGCGCACTGCAGCACCGCCGCCCGGGCACGTCCGCGCCGAAGGCGGCGTCCGCCAAGGGGCCCGGTCCTGCGGCTGCGGCGGCCGAAGGACGTACGAGCCGTATCCGCACCAACCTCACCTCCAGGACGCCGCCCGCGCCGCCCACGCCGGCGGACACCACGGCTCCGGAGCCCGCCCCCGCGCCGGCGCCCGACGTGCCGGGACCGCGGTCCTCCCGCGTCCGTATCAACCTGGGCGATCGCGCCCGCCGCTCGCCGTGACCGCGGCGCGCTGAACCGCCCGCTCCTCACCATCCGCACCGCAAGGAGACGCACCCCCGTGACCAACCATGTCGAGCAGTACCAGGGGAATCTGCAGTACGCCGTCGACATCGTGCTCTGCATCGACGCCACCGGCAGCATGTTTCCCGTCCTTGACACCGTGAAGGCGAGCGCGCTCCAGTTCCACGAGCGGCTGGACGGCGTGATGGGCAAGAAGGGCAAAGCCATCAGTCAGTTGCGGCTCAAGGTGATCGCCTTCCGTGACTTCGGTGACGACCCCTCGACCGCCATCGAGCAGACGGACTTCCTCCATCTGCCGTCCCAGGCACGGGACTTCGAGCAGTTCCTCAGCGGCATCAACGCGACCGGCGGCGGTGACATCCCCGAGTCCGGCCTGGAGGCCCTCGCGCTGGCCGTCAATTCCCCGTGGGAGACCGGCCTCGACCGCAGGCGCCATGTGATCGTGATGTTCACGGATGCCCCCGCCCATCCGCTGGGCACGGCCGGTGCGAGCGCCCAGGCGTATCCGGCGGGTATTCCGCGCAGCATCGACGACCTCTTCGAGCAGTGGGGGTATGCCCGCAGCCAGACCTCGGTCATGGAGCAGTCGGCCAAGCGGCTCGTCCTGTTCGCGCCCGACGAGGCGCCGTGGTCCGACCCCATCGCCGAGGAGTGGGACCTGACGCTCCACTTCGCTTCCAAGGCGGGCCAGGGTCTTGAGGAGTTCGAGATGGACGAGATCATCGAGACGATCGCGAACAGCCTGTGAGACTGGCCTGGCCGGGATTCCGGCTGGAGTGCGGCGGCCCCGAGGGGCAGCTGGAATTCGCCTGGGCCGGGGCCGCGGTGTTCGACGCCAGGGTGGCGTGCTGCGTCGCAGCCACACTCCACCCCGTGGGCCAGGACGGCGGCTGCCAGCTGGTGCTCCGTTTCCAGCTGGGCGCGGGGCACGGTCCCGCGCCGGTGGTGGTGCGCGTGGACGTGCCGCCCGAACAGGGCCGGAACGCCGAGGAGTTCATGCGGGTGCTGTGGACCGCGTACGCGATTCCCGATCGGCCCGCGGCGGAGGCCGGTGCCGCCGATTTCGAGCGTTCTCCCCACGAGGCGGGGTGGATGCTCAGCCCGGCGGCTCCGGCGTCCGAGGAGCTGTTCCAGCTCGTCATGGCGCAAGTGAACGCGGACGACATCTAGTCGACGGCATCTGACGGAGAGGCAGAACGAGGGTGGCGGCTTCGGCCAACTGGCAGTGCGCGGACTGCGACAACGTGAACGGACCCGACGACCGGTCCTGCGACGGCTGCGGCAACGCCCGTCCGGCCCCGGCGGCGCGCCCGGGCACCGCGCGCAAGCAGAGCCCGTCCGGCGGCGCCCCGGCTCCGCGCTCCCCCGCCAAACGCCCGGCTCCGGCGCGGCCGTCCCACGACTGGAAGTGCTCCAAGTGCGATACGAACAACCTCACTTCGGATCTTTCCTGCATCGGGTGCGGCACCGGCTGGAAGGCGGCCACGAAGAAGCCGGCGCCCCGTAAGGCGCCCGCGTCCGGCGGGGCGAAGGGCGCCGGCACCAAGCCGACGGGCCCCGGAGCCCCCGCGCCCAAGCGGCCCACACCGAAGCGGAGCGCTCCGTCGGCGCCCCGCACGCCGCGCGCTTCGCCACCGCCGCCGACCGGACCCACGCGTCCGCGCCCCCACCCCGAGGGGGTCTTCTACCCGCCGCCCGGCACCGGCGGATATGCCCCCAGCGCGCCAGGCCCGTCCGTTGCCCATCCGCCGCCGGCCCCGGCTCCCGCGCCGCCTGCGTATGTCGCCCCGCGCACGTCGTACGTGCCGCGCACGAAGCGGTCCAACGGATGTGTGGGCTGTCTCTCCGCGATCGGACTCGTCTTCGTTCTCGGTGTCTTCGCCGACGGCTGCAAGAGCTTCTTCGACGACGGCTCCGCCTCGGCGAAGCCGTCCGCGAGCGCGAGCGGCCACCCCTGCCCTTCCCGGATCGCCGACGCGCTCCCCAGCGGCGAGGGAGCCGGCCTCGTCGAGGCGTTCCGTACGCAGAACAAGCAGATCACCCTGTGCCGCACGACGGCGGGAGACCTGTACTACTTCGGCGAGTTCAGCGACCACCGCGAGCCGGGCATCGCCATGCGGGCCAAGAAGACGGACAGCGGGTACGAAGCCACGAACACTCCGTACCGCTATGTCATCCACGACGGGGTCGTGACCATCTACGAGTCGGGCGGCAGAATCGGCCAGGAGAAGGTCACTCCCGAGCCTGCGCCGTCCTGAGTCCCGCGCGGCGGCGCGGCGGGCGCTTGCGCACACGGGCCGCCGCGCCGTTCCGCAGGGGCCGCATGCTCAGCCCTCGGTCGGCGTCAGCCTCAGCGAGATGCTGTTGATGCAGTAGCGCTGGTCCGTCGGGGTCGCGTACCCCTCACCCTCGAAGACGTGGCCGAGGTGGGAGCCGCACTTCACGCAGCGGACCTCGGTGCGGGCCATGCCGTGGGAGCGGTCCTCGATGAGTTCGACCGCGTCGCTGTCCTTAGGGTCGTAGAAGCTCGGCCAGCCGCAGTGGGACTCGAACTTCTCGCGGGATGTGAAGAGTTCGGCCCCGCAGGCGCGGCAGGAGTAGACGCCCTCGGTCTTGGTGTCGGTGTACTCACCGACGAAGGCGGGCTCCGTGCCGGCCTGGCGCAGCACCTGGTACTCGGCGGGCGTCAGCTCCGCGCGCCACTGCTCGTCCGGCTTCTCGACGTCGTACGCCATGGGGTGCTCCTCGCTCGGATCAGTTCGTCAGGCGGGTCGGTTCGACTCGCTTCGACAGGCGGGTCAGTTCGACAGGCGGGTCAGGATGGCCGGGCCGAGGTCCGTCACATCGCCCGCGCCCATGGTGAGAACGAGATCGCCGGGGGCCGCCATTCCCGCGATGACGTCCGGGACGGTCTCCTTGTCGTGGACGGCGGTGACCGTGGCGCCCGCCGCCTTGGCCGCGTCGATGATCAGCTCGCTGGTGACGCCGGGAACCGGGTCCTCGCGGGCCGGGTAGATGTCGAGGACGACGGAGAGGTCGGCGAGTGCGAGAGCCTCGCCCATCTCCTTGCCGAGCTCCTGGGTGCGCGAGAAGAGGTGGGGCTGGAAGACCACGAGGAGACGGGATTCGGTGGCCGCGCCCCGCATCGCCTCCAGGTCCGCGGTCATCTCGGTGGGGTGGTGCGCGTAGGAGTCGATGACCTGGACGCCCTTGGCCTCGCCCTTGAGCTGGAGGCGGCGCTTGACGCCGGTGTACTTGCCGAGCGCGGACGCCAGGTTGTGCGCCGGGATGCCGAGCGCGACGCCCGCGGCGAGCGCGGCGACCGCGTTGAGGGCGTAGTGGCGGCCGGGGACCGAGACCGTGAAGGTCAGGAACTTGCCGTTCAGGAGCACGGTCACCTCGGAGGTGAGGCCGCGAGGGGTGATCTTGTGGACGCGTACGCCGGCGTCCTCGGCCTCGCCGTACGTCACGACGTTCAGGCCGGCCTGGTCGCGTACGCGCCGGGCCAGCTCGACCGCGCCCTGCTGGTCGGCGGAGATCACCAGGGTGCCGCCGGGGGTGACCTTGCCGACGAAGGTCTCGAAGGACTCGTAGATCTCGTCCATCGAGGCGTAGTTGGCGTGGTGGTCGAGCTCGACGTTGAGGACGATGGCGACCTCGGGGTCGTACTTCTGGAAGCTGCGGTCGCTTTCGTCGGCCTCGGCCACGAAGATGTCGCCCTCGCCGTGCCGGGCGTTGGTGCCGGGGCCTTCGAGGTCGCCGCCGATCGCGTACGAGGGGTCGAGGCCCAGCTCGGTCAGGGCGACGGCCAGCATCGAGGTGGTGGTGGTCTTGCCGTGGGTGCCGGCGACGGCGATGGCGCGCAGGCCGCCCATGAGGGAGGCCAGCGCGTCCGAGCGGTGCACGACGGGCACGGACAGTTCGGCGGCGCGGGCGAGCTCGGGATTGTCGGCGCGGATCGCGCTGGAGACGACCACACAGGTGGCGTCGGAGGCGAGGTGGCCGGCGGCGTGGCCGATGTGCACGGTGGCGCCGAGCGCCCGCAGCGCTTCGGCGGTGGCGGACTCCTTCGCGTCGCTGCCCGCGACCTGGGCGCCGCGCTGGGCCAGGATCTTCGCGATGCCCGACATGCCGGCACCGCCGATGCCGATGAAGTGCGGCCGTTCCATGGCGGTGGGAATGGCGGAGGCCATGCGGTTCTCTCCCGGGGTGCGACGTACAGAAGGAGCCCCCAGCCTAGTTCCCCCGGGGGCTCCGCTCCGTACACGGCCTCGTGTGCCGTTCACAGCCTCGTGTGCCGTTCGCGGCCTCGTGTGCCGTTCGCGGCCTCGTGCGCCGTTCGCAGCCTCGTGCGCCGTTCGCGGCCTCGAGTGCGGCTTCCGCCTGCCGGGCCGCTTTCCCGGCGCGGCCGGTGCTACTCGCTGTGGGCGAAGAGCTTGAGCACGGGGACGCCCACCTTGTGGCGGGCGCGGGAGGCCCAGTCGCGGTGAAAGAACTCCTCCACGTAGTGCGGGGCGGTCAGGACGATGACCTCGTCGGCGCCCACCTCGTCGACGACGCCCTTGAGCTTGTCCAGCGGATGGTCGTCGACGACCTGGCCCACCGCCTTGCTGCCCGCGTCGCGCAGCGACTGCACCGAGTGCTGGAGGGCGAGCTCGGCGGGGCCCTGTGCGGCCCTGCCCTCCGGTTCCTCGTTCTCATGGACGGCCTCGTCGAGTTCGCCGAGCGCCACGTCGTCGATCGCGCGAAGGAGCCGGTCCTGATCGCCCCTGGGTTGCATGAGCACGACGAAGGACACCGGCTCGTCGCCGTGCAGAGTGGTGACGAATTCCACGTCGACGGAGGTCAGGGGCTTCTCGATCATCAATACGCTCGTGAACACCACAGGCGCCCTTCTGTTCTCTCCATGGCCGCCGCCACCATGAGGTGGCGGGTCCGGCCCCTGCGGAAACCATCCTTCCCCGTGCCCGCACGGGGTGTGCGTGAGGTAAGTGTGCCCAGCGTGAGCTAACCGGAACGACAAATTCCGCCGATTGTCAGATCCGACGGTAACGCGTGTAGAGGAACCCGGCGTCTTCGAGCACCGACGTCGGTGCGAACCGCTGCGGGACCTGCACCGCCGGCCCTCCCGCGATGCGCTGCGCGTCGCCCGCGGTCAGCGTCGGGGACACCGTCAGGCACAGCTCGTCCAGGACGCCCGCGGCCACGAACTGGCCGAGCAGCCGGGGCCCGCCCTCGGTGAGCAGGCGCAGGTGGCCGCGGTCGGCCAGAGCCCGCACCGCACGGCGCGGCTCGACGCCCGGCCCGTCGCCCGCAACCACCACCTCCGCGCCCGCCCGCTCGGCCTCGCGGATCCGGTCGGGGTCCGCGGCCGCGCCGGTCAGGAGGACCGTGGGGACGAGCGGTGAGGTGAACAGCGGGAGCGAGAAGTCGAGGTCGAGGCTGGCCGTGACGACGGCGATCGCCGGCGCGGGGCCCTGTCCGGCCGCCTTGCGGCGCTCGGCGAACTCGGCGCGCGCCTTCGCCGGCCGGTACCCCTCCAGGCGTACCGTTTCCGCACCCACCACGACCACGTCCGCGAGCGCCCGCAGGGTGCCGAAGATACGCATGTCCGTGTCGGAGGAGAGCGGGTGCGAGCGGCCCTCGTGCTGACCGGCCCCGTCGAGCGAGGACACCATGTTGGCCCGCAGCCAGGGGCCGTCCGTGCGCGGGTAGGCGTACGCCTCGGCCAGTTCGTCGAGCGACCACTGCGCGCTCGCGCCGGGCTCGGTGCCCTCGGCGTCCGGTGTCTGGTCGGTCACAGGGAACAGTTGTCGCATGCCGTGCAGTCTGGCACGCCCCTTACAGTGGGGAACTGTGTCGACCAGTCCCATAGCCCAAGCGGCCCCGGTGTCCCTCTGTGCCCGCGCGCCGCACGTTCCGGCCGACCGTCTGGTCGCGGAGATGGTGCCGCCGCCGCGGTTCGACTCGGTCCGCTTCGAGACGTACGTACCGGACCCGAACCAGCCGAGCCAGGCCGAGGCGGTCACCGTGCTCTCCTCCTTCGCGGCGGGGCTCGGCGGGGCGCACGCCTCCGGCGCCAGGCGCCGGTGGTTCGCGAAGAAGCCGGCTGCGACGGCCGGGCCGCGCGGGGTGTACCTGGACGGCGGCTACGGCGTCGGCAAGACCCACCTGCTCGCCTCCCTGTGGCACGCGACCTCGGCCGAGCCCGCGCTCAAGGCCTTCGGCACCTTCGTCGAGCTGACCAACCTGGTCGGCGCCCTCGGCTTCCAGCAGACCGTGCAGACGCTCAGCGGTCACCGGCTGCTGTGCATCGACGAGTTCGAGCTCGACGACCCGGGCGACACCGTCCTCGTCTCCTCGCTGCTTCGCAAGCTCGTCGAGCAGGGCGTGGCGCTCGCGGCGACCTCCAACACGCTGCCCGGCAAGCTCGGCGAGGGCCGGTTCGCGGCCGCCGACTTCCTGCGCGAGATCCAGGGCCTTTCGGCGCACTTCCGCCCGCTGCGGATCGACGGCGAGGACTACCGCCACCGCGGGCTGCCCGACGCACCGCCGCCGTACTCCGACGAGCAGGTCACCAAGGCCGCATACGCCACCGAAGGCGCCGCCCTCGACGACTTCCCGCAGCTCCTGGACCACCTCTCGCGCGTCCACCCCAGCCGGTACGGGGCACTCACCGACGGAGTGCGGGCGGTCTGCCTGACCGATGTGGGGCCGGTGCCCGACCAGTCGACCGCGCTGCGCCTGGTGGTACTCGCCGACCGTCTGTACGACCGTGAGGTGCCGGTGCTCGCCTCCGGTGTCCCCTTCGACCGGCTGTTCAGCGACGAGATGCTGAACGGCGGCTATCGCAAGAAGTACTTCCGGGCGATCTCCCGTCTGACCGCGCTCGCCCGCGACGCGAAGGGCCTTGTGGGGCAGTAGGTTTGGGGCCGAGGGGGCCGAAGCTGCATCCGTCCACCGCCTCCTCGGCCACAGAAGGGAAACATCATGGCCACCACGCGCACGGCGCACACGGTCTGGGAAGGCGAGCTCCTCAAGGGCTCCGGCACCGTCACCTTCGACTCCTCGGGCATCGCCTCGCAGGCGGTCTCCTGGCCGTCCCGCGCCGAGCAGGCCAACGGCAAGACCAGCCCGGAGGAGCTCATCGCGGGCGCCCACTCCAGCTGCTTCTCGATGGCCCTCTCGCACGGTCTGACCGGCGCGGGCAACCCGCCCACCCGCCTGGAGACCAAGGCCGACGTCACCTTCCAGCCCGGCGAGGGCATCACCGGCATCCACCTCACCGTGCGCGGCGAGGTCCCCGGCCTCGACGCGGACGGGTTCCAGGCGGCCGCCGAGGACGCCAAGAAGAACTGCCCCGTGAGCCAGGCGCTGTCCGGCACCACGATCACGCTGAGCGCCGAGCTGGTCTGAGCCGGGGACATTGGTGGCGCGCCCCCACGTGGCGCGCCACCGCCCGGTTCGGGTCGCCCGGTTCGGGTCGCGCGGGTTCAGGTCGCCCGGTTCGTACCGCCCGGTGCCGTTCGCGCGGTTCGGGTCGCTCGGCTCAGGTTGCGCGGTTCAGGTCGCGCGGTTGTTCAGGCCGGAGATGTCGACGGACTGGGCGGCGGGCGGAGTTGCCGTCGGCACGGGCTTGTCGAAGCCGTCGAAGCGCACGGTCGCGTCGGGGGTCTTGGCGCCCGCCTTGGCGACGGTGATCCGTACCGGGTAGGGCGTGCCCGCCGCGGCCACGTCGAGTGTGACGGTCCGTCCCTGCTGGGTGCCGGTGACGGGGATGACCGCGATGCCGTCGACCTTGGCCGGCTTTCCCTTGATGAGTCCGGCGTTCGGCTGCTGGGTGGCGCCGGTGAGGGACTGCCGGAAGGTGTCCAGGTCGCATACGTCGGTGGAGTTGCGCAGGACCGGGTCGTCGGTGGTGCCTTTGAGGTAGCGGTCGCCGACGAGCTGGGCCAGTGCGGCGCCCCGGCCCGGTACCTCGTTCTTCCAGAACGCCGCGTCCGGCTTCAGCCAGACGTCGCTGCCCCGCTTCACGATCTGCACCGAGCCCTGTGGGCCGAGGCTGACCGAGCCCCGGCAGTTCCCCGCCCTGTCCAGGGTGAGGTCGAACGAGGTCGAGGCGCCGGACGTGCCGAGGTCGCCCTTGGCCGTCATGTGCAGGGAGGTCGCGCCGAGCAGGGCCGCGCGGGAGCGCTGGGCGATCTGCTGGGCGGTGAGGGAGCCGGTGTCGTCCGCGTGCGCGCCGGCCGCGCCCGCGAGGGCGAGCAGGGCGGCGACCGAGCAGACCGTCGAGCACACGGCCGCGGTACGAGATCCGGACACAGCGCCTCCCGGGGGCGTGAACCGCGCCCTGACTGCGTGGGGCGCGTTCTTGTGGGCTTCCCCTCCGGCGCTCCCCCGGCTCACCGCCTGGGGAACTTCTTCGGGGTCTCCTACGCATCGGGGGTTCCCTACGGGGTTTCCCTACGCATCGGGGTTTCCCTCTACGCATCGGGTCTCCCTACGCATCGAGCGTAGTCCGCGCCCCCGCGTTCCGCCCCGCCGAACCCCGCGCCGCGGGGCTGCCTGCGCGGACCGGGCGCCGCGCGCCGACCCCACCAGGGCCGAGACCCCCGCCGCCCTCTGTCCGGCATTGGCCGGAATCTCCGGCATGGCGCAGCCACCCTGAACAAATAGTGCAATATGACCAGCTACGTTCCGAACGTGACTATCTCTGTGCGAAAGCTGCTCGCGGTGGCCCTGCTCGGTGCGTCGCTCGCGGGGTGCGGTTCCGACCCCGCCTCGGCACCGCCCAAGAGCGCGAACACGTCCGCTCCGTCCGCTCCCGGTCGCGTCGGTGCGGCCGCGCCCGCGGTGGGCCAGGGCGCTCCGACGATGGCCCCCGGCCCCGGCGGCATCACCCCGGTCTTCGAGCGAGCGCCCGTCACTGCCGGGGGCGAGAAGGTCGTGGCGCTCACCTTCGACGCCGACATGACCGCCGACCAGGGTCCGCGAGCGGCCGGCGGCGAGCACTTCGACAACCCGGAGCTCATCGCCGACCTGCGCCGCCTGAAGGTGCCGGCCACGGTGTTCATGACAGGACGCTGGGCCGAAGAGTACCCGGCCGAGGCCCGGACGATCGGCACGGACCCGAACTTCGAGATCGGCAACCACTCCTACAGCCACTACGCCTTCACGTCCGACTGCTACGGGCTGCCCGTGGTCGAGAAGGGCCGGATGCGGACCGACGTGGAGAAGGCGACGGCCCAGTTCAAGAAGGCCGGGGTGCGCAACGCCGTGCCGTACTTCCGCTTCCCCGGCGGCTGCTACAACGACGAGGTGCTGCGCGCGCTCGCCCCGCTGAAGATGACCGGCGTCCAGTGGGACGTGGTCAGCGGGGACGCCTTCGCCACGGACGCCAACGCCGTGGCCGAGCAGGTACTGGCCGGGGTCAAGCCCGGGTCGCTGGTGGTCATGCACTGCACGCGCAGCGCGGCGCCGGTCACCGACACGGCGCTTCAGCGCATCGTGCCGGAGCTGCGCAAGCGGGGCTACCGCTTCGTGAAGGTCTCCGACCTGATCCGCGGGGCATCCGCCCACCACTAGCAGGAGCAGGCCCCGCCCCTAACCGGAGCAGGCCGTGCGCTGCGCCTCCTGCCACTCGCACACCGGGCAGAGCGTGCTGCCCTTGGTGGACTCCGGGTACTCGGTCGGCGCGCGGCACAGGACGCACTCGGCGAAGGGGCCCTCGTACGCTCCGGGCGCGGGGGCGGCGCCCGGGGGCCGCGCCGCGCAGTAGGTCGTATCGTCGTCCTGCGGCTGCGTCCCGTCCATGTCCCCGAGCCTAATCGGACGGCGGGCCCGGGTCAGCGGCGTCGCGAGCAGCGCGGCCGGCGCGGTGAGGGCGGGGGACCAGCCACGGCCCTGCACCACCGAGCGGCCGCCCAGGGCGCCGACCGACGCGCCGGTCAGGACGCACACCGCGGCCGCGAGCAGTCCCGCCGCCAGTGCGGAGCCCGGGGGACCGCGACCCGGTGACCCTCGCTCGTCGGACCGCTCACGGCGACCACGTACGCCGTGGCCGCGAGGCCGAGCAGGCCGGCCGAGCCCGTCACGGAGAGCAGGGCGACGAGCCTCAACAGGGTTGATTTTCCGGTGCCGTTGGCGCTCTCGACCGAACCACAGCGCCGACGGGCAGGTCGAGGTCGACCGCGCGCAGGACCCAGGGGCCGCCGACGGAGTACCGGCGGCCCACACCCCGCAGCGCGCGTACGGTGCTCAGTGCTGCTGGGCCTTCTGCGGCGTCGCCTCGCTCGGGCGGACTATGACGTACCCCTCGCCCTGGAGCATCAGCTGGACGGCCTCGCCCGAACCGCCGCGCAGCATCGAGCCGATGGACTGGGAGCGGTGCAGGGAGGTCTGGAGGTTGGCGGTCCAGCCGACGACCGCGTCGGTGTCGACGTACACCGGCATCTGCGGCGAGACCGGGATGACCAGCGGGTTGCCCTCGCACATGAGGCCGAGGCGGCCCTGGCCGGTGAAGACGCTGTTGAAGAGGCCGCCGCCGGCGATGCCGGAACCCTTGACGGTCTTGATCTCGTAGCTGAGCGAGGCGTCGAAGCACAGCACGTTGCGGCCGTTGATGGTGAGCGCGTCGCCGCGCTCGATGTCGACGATGAAGCAGTTCTGCGCCTCGTGCGCGAACCAGGCCTCGCCCTGGCCGCTGACCGCCATCAGGGGCAGACCCTCGCCGGTCACCGCACGCTTGAGCATGCCGCCGATGCCCTGGCCCCGGCGCTCGAACTGCAGGCTGCCGCGGTAGGCGATCATCGCGCCCTGGCGCGCGAGCATCTCGCCGTTGACGGCGTACTTGATCGACTTGGCGTTCTCCAGGGTCATTCCGGCGGCGGCCGCCGGCTGGGCCATGTTCTCTTTGGCGAAAAGGTCGCTCTTCATGCGCGCATCCTGTCCCGGAACGAATCATTCCGCCAAGAATCACCGGGACGGGGGCTGGCAGACTGGTCGGGTGAGCACCCAGAACAGCCAGAACACCCCTGCCGAAGACCCGTTCGAGGGCCCTGCGGCAAACCCCGCGATCGGTACGGCGGACCGCACCGCGGACGGTACGGCGGACGGCGCCTCCGAGAGCCCCTTCCACGACGAGTCCCCGCGCGACGGGGCGCCGCAGTTCGTGCTGCCGCTCGTCGTGCACATCGAGAAGGCCGAGCCGCCGGCGCGCACCGACGCGCTGGAGACGGCGGCGCGCGCGGTGCTCGTGATCCTCGCCGACGAGCGGTCGCTGGGCGAGGGGGAAGAGGAAGGCGAGTGGGCGCGGGTCATGCGCGACTGGCAGGACGCGCGGATCCGCAAGGTCGTGCGGCGGGCGCGGGGCGCGGAGTGGCGCAAGGCGTCGGCGCTCCCCGGCATCACGGTCACCGGGAAGGCCGCGGAGGTACGTGTCTTCCCGCCCGTGCCGCTGGACGGCTGGCCCAAGGAGCTGGCCAAGCTCCAGGTGTCCGGGACCGACCTTGACGACCCGTCCGAGCCGGACGCGCCCGACCCGCTCGCGCCGGTGCTCTGGCTCAACCCGGAGCTCGGCATGTCCGCGGGCAAGGCGATGGCGCAGGCGGGGCATGCGGCGCAGCTCGCGTGGTGGGAGCTGTCGGACGCGGAGCGCGCGGCTTGGCGTGAGGCGGACTTCGCACTGTCGGTACGGACGGCGGGGGCGGCCGTGTGGAGGGAGCTTGCCGTCAGCGGGCTGCCGGTGGTTCGTGACGCGGGGTTCACGGAGATCGCCCCCGGCTCCTGCACGGTGGTGGCCGACCACCCGGCCCTGCGCACGCGCCTCCGGCGGGGGTGACGGCGGCCGACCCTGGGAAGCCCCGGTCGGCCGTCCGGCCAACACCGCGCCCCGGCCCGGCATTCCGGGGCGGGGGGGGCGTGTCCGTAGGGCCTCTCACCCGCCCAGTACTACAGCCGGCGGTCCCATGCGAGTGAGCGGCGAGCAGGGATCTCGGAGGATGGACCGGTGCGCCCTTGACCTCAAGTCCAGTTGAGTTTCTACGGTCGATCTCGTCGAACCGAATCAGACGATGACAGGGATACTGGCCATGGAGTACTCGCACCGCGACACCGACCTGATCAAGCAGCCCATCGGCTACTGGAGTTGGGCTGCCGACAAGGCCGTGATCGCCCGCACGCGGGGCGCCCTCGCGGGGATCGGCACCACTCAGCCGCAGTGGTGGGCCCTCGCGCAGGTGGCGAACGCCGACGACGTCAAGCCTCGTGCCGAAGTGTCCCGCCTCCTGCGGAACTACCTCGACGTCGGCCCGGACACCATGGAGTCGGAGATCGATACGGTCATCGCCCAGGGCTGGATCACCGAGGACGGTGAGGGGCGCCTGACCATCACGGCCGAGGGCAGGGCGTTCTACGACAAGGCCGCCGCTCTTCAGGACGAGCTCCGGACAGAACGGCACGCGGACATCTCCGACGAGGAGTACCTGACCACCCTCAAGGTGTTGCAGCGTTTCATCCACAACACGGGCGGGCGGGCTTGGCACCACTAGGGTCACGGCCGGCGGCCGCACGGCGAGTGCGTACGTGCCACTCGGGCACGGCAGTCGCCGCTGCGGGCCAGGGTTTTTCGGCCCCCCGCGACGGCTCCTCCACCAGGTGGCGCCACCCCTGCCGTCACGGCGCGGACAGGGGTGGCACCACCGGCGCCCCTTTCGGCCGCCCGCGTGCCGTTGAACGCATCAGCGATCCCTCACGTATCTCCCCGTACCGCCGAGCGGCGCACGCACGCGCTCTCAACTGGCCACCCCGGGAGGCATCTTGTCGCGTGGAATAGTTCGTTCCAGTCGTTTCGCCCTGCGCCGCGTCAACGGCACCGGGCTGCTCATCGCCGTGCTCGTGGCCACGCTCGGCGCGCTCGCCTTTCCCGTCTGGTCGTACGCCGATCGCTCCGCGACCCCACAGGCCGACCTCAACTCGGCCTCCACGCCCACCACTTGGGGGCCCTTGTCCGCGATGGACCGGGACTTCCTCAACAAGGTGCGGCTCGCCGGGCTCTGGGAGGGGCCGGCCGGGCAGCAGGCGCAGCAGCGGGCGCCCAGCGCCGCGATCAAGGCCGCCGGTGATCACCTCGTCATGGGGCACGCCGCGCTCGACCAGCACGCCCGCGACGTCGCATCGAAGCTCGGCATCGTGCTGCCGACCCAGCCCAGCGCGCAGCAGCAGGGCTGGCTCAAGGAGCTGACAGCAGCGTCGGGGCGCGACTACGAGGTCAAGTTCGCCAACTTGATCCGCGCCTCGCACGGCAAGGTGTTCCTCCTGGTCGCCCAGGTGCGGGCCAGCACCCGCAACTCACTCATCCGCGATCTGGCGACCGACGCCAACAATACCGTGCTCGACCACATGACGATGCTGGAGGCGACGGGCCTGGTCGACTTCGACGCGATGGCCACGTCCAACTGAGCCCGGCCGGCCCGGGGGCCCCGCCCGAGGCCGTCAACCT
This sequence comes from Streptomyces sp. NPDC048361, assembly GCF_040651795.1. Taxonomy (NCBI): domain Bacteria; kingdom Bacillati; phylum Actinomycetota; class Actinomycetes; order Kitasatosporales; family Streptomycetaceae; genus Streptomyces; species Streptomyces sp. NPDC048361. Next base: position 133,092 of record NZ_JBEZKW010000011.1, on the reverse strand, counting down.
CAAATCAAGCTCTGAACGTGCCCGCGCGGGGTTCACCGGGGCACCCCCGGGCCATGACCTGTCCATGAAGCACTTGGGCATCGGCATCGGCTGGCGGCCCGACATCGCCGAGGCGGTGGAGGGTCTGCCCGGCATCGACTGGGTCGAGGCGGTCGCGGAGAACCTCTGCCCCGGCCACCTCCCCGACTCGCTGCTCCGGCTGCGCGAGCGCGGCGTCACCGTCGTACCGCACGGCGTCTCGCTCGGCCTCGGCGGCGCCGAACGGCCGGACCCGGCGCGCCTGGCCGGCCTCGCGGCCCGGGCCGAGGCGCTCGGCTCCCCGCTCGTCACCGAGCACATCGCCTTCGTGCGCGCGGGCGGCGCGCTGACCGCGTCGCCGCACCTGGAGGCGGGCCACCTCCTGCCGGTGCCGCGCACCCGGGACGCCCTGCGCGTGCTGTGCGAGAACGTCCGCACCGCACAGGACGCGCTGCCCGTGCCGCTCGCCCTGGAGAACATCGCGGCGCTCATCGGCTGGCCCGATGAGGAGTTGACGGAGGGTCAGTTCCTGGCGGAGCTCGTCGAGCGCACCGGGGTCGGCCTCCTCATCGACGTGGCCAACCTCCACACCAACCACGTCAACCGTGGCGAGGACCCCGCGAAGACCCTGGCCGCGCTGCCGCTCGACGCCCTCGCGTACGTCCATGTCGCGGGCGGCGTGGAGCGGGACGGCGTATGGCACGACACCCACGCCCACCCGGTGACCCGCCCGGTCCTCGACATCCTGGCCGATCTGGCCTCGCGGTGCGCACCACCCGGCGTACTCCTCGAACGGGACGAGGCGTTCCCGCCCGCCGCCGAGCTGGCAGGCGAGCTCGACGCGATCCGCCGCACGCTCACGGCAGCGGCTGCCTCGGGCCCCTCAGCGCCGGCCCCGGCGCCCCGAAACCCGCGCCCCGAGACGGGCACCCCGGACGCCGCCGGACCGCGCCAGCGTCTCGCCCTCGCCCAGACCGCCCTGCTCTCCTCGCTCACCGCAGGCACCCCGGTGCCCGCCGGGTTCGACGGGCGGCGGCTGCGGGTGCAGGCCCGCGCGCTCGTGGCCAAGCGTGCCGATGTGGTGGCCAGGGTGGCGCCCGAGCTGCCGCGTCTGCTGGGCGACGGCTACCGGCAGGCGTTCGTGTCGTACACCGCCTCCCGCCCCCTGCGCGGCGGGTACCGCCAGGACGCCCTGGACTTCGCCCGGTTCCTGCTGGACGCCGGGCGCCCCGCCGATCCGGACGCCCGCCGGGCACTGGCGCGCTGGTTCAAGGAACGGGCCGGGGCGAGGCCGCCGGGGCGGGCGGCGCGACTGCTCCGCACCCTGACCCGGGCGGCCTGAGGGTGACGCGCTGAGCCCGTCAACGTACCGCGTGCGCACGGGAGTTGACGGTGGCTCCCGCAGGACGTGACGACCCCCACACCACCCCGCCCCGCACTTCACGAAAACGCCTTCGGGATCAGCGGCGACCGCACTACCGTGCGCACCGCATCTGGAGGCATTCATGCGTCACACGTGGTCCGGTACCGGACTCGTCGTCACCGCCCTGGCGGCGACCCTGCTCGCCCTGCTCTTCCCCGTCTGGTCGTACGCCGACCGCTCCGGCACCGCGCTCGCCGATCTCGACGCCGGCACGGTGGCGACCCGTTGGGGTCCGCTCTCGGCCGCCGACCGCGACTTCGTGGTGCGGGTGCGGCTGGCCGGACTCTGGGAGGGGCCGGCCGGGCAGCAGGCCGTCGAGCGGCGGCCGGGCGCCGCGATCACGGTGGCGGGAGAGCACCTCGTCGAGGGGCACGCCTTTCTCGACGCCCGGGTCCGCGAGGTCGCCGGCCGGCTGGGCATGGAGCTGCCCGGCCGGCCCAACGCCCAGCAGCGGTCCTGGCTGCGGACGCTGACGGCGGACCGTGGCGCCGCCTACGAGCGGGACTTCGTCAACCTTCTGCGCGCCGCGCACGGTGCGGTGTTCACGCTCGTCGCACGGATCCGGGCCGACACCCGCAACGCGCTGGTGCGCGGGCTCGCCGACGACGCGAACACGACCGTGCTCGACCACATCACGATGCTGGAGGCGACCGGGCTCGTCGACTTCGACGCGCTCGCGCGGGACGGCGCGGCAGCGGCGACGGTGCGCCCGACCGGGCCGCCGCCGCCCACGCCCGGGGCGGTCGTGCCGAGCGCGGCACCCCTTCCGTCCGGGCGGCCCGTGGACACCGGGCCCTCGTTCTCGCTTCCACCGGCCGTGTCCCGCCCGAAGGACGAAGCGACGGCCGGGCCGGAGCTCCACACTCCGTAACGAAGCGATAACCCGACGTCCACATTGTGGACAGGATGTGGCGTCGAAGCGTCAACTTCCGTTACAACTCGGCCATGTTCTGGGTCCTGTTCTTTCTGCCGGCGATCGTCGCGGCCGGGTTGTCCTGCGGCCGGCTCTGTCTAGCCGCCGTAGCCGCCGCACGCCCCCGGCCCCACGAGGACCGGGAGCAGGGCCTGTCCTGTTACGAGGCGGCGTTCCTCGCCGGCGGCCCCTACCGGGTCGCCGATCTCACCCTCGTCTCCATGCACCGCGCCCGCAGGCTGCTGCTCGCGCACACCGGCTGGGCCACCGTCGTCGACCCCGAGGGCCGCGACGAGTTGGAGCGGTCCGTGCTCACCGCGATCGGCCCGGGCGGCCAGGAGCGGATCGCGGCGATACGGGCCGGCACGGCGGCCGCCGAGGCGGTGCGCGCGCTCGCCGACCGGCTCGCGGGGGCCGGGCTCGCCGTCCCCGACGGCGTACGGTCCGGTGTCAGCGCGTCGGTGCGCGCGGTGCGCGGCGCCTGCCTGCTCATCACCGCGCTGGCCGCCACCGCGCTGCTCATGCCGGGCGAGGGGGAGATCGGACGGGCCGAGATCGCCGCCTGGTTCGCCCTCCCCCTCGTCCTCACGCTCGGCTGTCTCGCCATCGCCCGGGTGGAGATTCATCCGCACACCCGCTGGGCATCGCCCGACGGCCAGCGGCTGCTCGGGGGGCTCGACCCGGCGAGCGATCCGCTCACCGCGATCGCCGTGCGCGGCCTCAAAGCGGTGGACGATCCCGACGTGCGCACCGCTCTCACGAGTGGCCGCTTCGCGCATCGGAGTCAATGACCGCGCCCGGCGCGGCCCCGCTGCTTTACTTCCCCCCGTCCGACGTATCCCCTTTTGATCTGTATGTACTTCCGTAGTACCGCAGCACGAAAGGGATGTACCGGCGATGAGAGCTGTAGCGCTGTACGGAACCCTGGGTTCCCTCGTCCTTTCCGCCCTCGTCGCCACGCCCGCGGGCAGCGCCGACGCGCTGACCGCCGAGGCCCGGGGGGCCGAGGCCGCCGCCCAGCGCGCGGCCGCCACCCCGATCACCTTCGGCCACTGCCCCGACGCGGAGCAACTGCCCGCCTCAGTCCAGTGCGGCACCGTCCGGGTCCCCCTCGACTACGCCCACCCGACGGGCCGTCAGATCGGCCTCACCGTCAGCAGGAGCAAGGCGAGCGGCAAGGCCGCCGAGCGCCAGGGCGCCCTCGTCTTCAACCCGGGCGGGCCCGGCGCCTCCAGCATGTACTTCCCGATGGTGGCCGAACTCCCCGACTGGAAGCGCCTGGCGGGGGCCTACGACCTGGTCGGCTACTCCCCGCGCGGTGTGGCCCGCTCGGCCCCGCTGTCCTGCCAGGACCCCGGCGACTTCGCGAAGGCCCCGACCCAGTCGCCCCCGCACCCCTCCGAGTCGTACAAGAAGGAGCGGATCGCGCAGGCCAAGGCGTACGCGCTGGGCTGTGCGCGCAACGCCGGGGACGCGCTGCGCTTCTACACCAGCATCAACAACGCCCGCGACCTGGACGTGCTGCGGGCCGCGCTCGGCGAGAAGAAGCTGACCTTCATGGGCGCCTCGTACGGCACCTACTTCGGGGCGGTGTACGCCACGCTCTTCCCCTCGCACATCCGCCGGATGGTCTTCGACTCGGCGGTCGACCCGGACCCCGACCAGATCTGGTACCGCAACAACCTCGACCAGTCGCTGGCCTTCGAGCGGCGCTGGGAGGACTTCCGCACCTGGGTCGCCAAGCACGACGACGTCTACCACCTGGGCGAGAGCGCCGATGACGTCCTGGAGAGCTACGAGAAGGTGCGGGCCAGGCTCACGCGCGAGCCGGCCGGCGGCACCGTGGGCCCCGCCCAGTTGCAGGCGGCGGTCCTCAAGGCCGGTTACTACGACGACTACTGGGCGAGCCGGGCCACCGCCCTGTCGGAGTACCTCAAGGGCAATCCGAAGCCGCTCATCCAACAGGCCGCGCCCCGGCCCGAGACGGCGCGCGACGACGAGAACGGCAACGCCGTGTACACGGCGGTCGAGTGCAACGACGCCGCGTGGCCGAGGGACTTCGCCACCTGGGACCGCGACAACACGGCGATCGCGAAGGTCGCGCCGTTCGAGACCTGGGACAACGCGTGGATGAACCTGCCGTGCGCCTACTGGCCGGCCCCGCAGCAGAAGCCGGTGGACGTACGGGCCGCGAAGGGGGCGCTGCCGACGACGCTGATCCTGGCGGCCGAGCGGGACGCCGCGACTCCGTACCCGGGGGCCGTGGAGCTCCAGCGGCGACTGCCCGGCTCGGTGCTCATCACGGAGAAGAAGGCCGGCACGCACGGCATCGCGGGCGGCGCGAACACCTGCGTCAACGGCTATGTGGAGGACTACCTGTTGAACGGTCGGACGCCGGTGCGGCGCGCTTCGTGCGCGCCGCACCCGGAGCCGAACCCGGTGTCGCTGGACGAGCGGACGGCCATCAGGCCGCAGCACGTGCTGCCCGCTCTCTGATCTTCCGGGTCAGGGATGAGCCGGGTCCGCTCGCGTGGCGCGGACCCGGCTCACCTGGTCTTGCTAGGCGAGGCCCGCGACGAGGTCGGCGACGCTCTTGCGGCGCCCCGTGTAGAACGGGACTTCCTCGCGGACGTGCATCCGGGCCTCGGAGGCACGCAGGTGGCGCATCAGGTCGACGATGCGGTGCAGCTCGTCCGCCTCGAAGGCGAGCAGCCACTCGTAGTCGCCGAGCGAGAACGAGGCGACCGTGTTGGCCCGCACATCGGGGTAGCCGCGGGCCATCTTGCCGTGGTCGGCGAGCATGCGGCGGCGGTCCTCGTCCGGCAGCAGGTACCAGTCGTAGGAGCGCACGAACGGGTAGACCGAGACGTAGTCGCGGGCGTTCTCGTCGGCGAGGAACGCCGGGATGTGCGCCTTGTTGAACTCCGCGGGCCGGTGCAGCGCCATGTTCGACCACACCGGTTCGAGCGCGCGGCCCAGCTTGGTGCGGCGGAACAGGTTGTAGGCGGCCTGGAGCTCGTCGGAGGTCTCCGCGTGCCACCAGATCATGATGTCGGCGTCCGCGCGCAGACCCGACAGGTCGTAGGTGCCGCGGACGGTGACGTCCTTGGCGGCGAGCTGGTCGAACAGCTCCTGAACCTCGTCGGCGTAGCCGGCGCGGTCCTCAGGGAGTACGTCGCGCAGCTTGAAGACAGACCACAGGGTGTAGCGGATGACCTCGTTGAGGTCCTTCGCCTTCTTCCCTGCGTTGGGAATCTTTTCCGGAGCAGCACTCATGTGGCTATTGTCCCGCGTCACTCTGGGTGTTCCGCGCCAGGGTCGACGTGGCGATGATCTCGTCCGCGGCTCGCTGGGCGCTGGCGACGCACGCGGGGATGCCCACACCGTCGTAGACGGCGCCGCAGACCCGCAGGCCGGGCAGCTTGGCGACGGCCGCGCGGATCCGGGCGACCTTCGCGAGATGGCCCACCGGGTACTGCGGAAGGCCGCCGATCCAGCGGTTGACGGTGGTGGCGACGGGCTTCGCGGACAGGCCGACGGCGTCGCCGAGGTCACCGAGCGAGACGGAGACGAGATCGGCGTCGTCCCAGTCGAGGTGGCGCTCCTCGCCGTACCGTCCGATCGAGGTCCGCAGCACGAACAGGTCCGGGCCGCGCTCCTTGACCCAACTCCACTTGTGCGTGGAGAACGTGGAGGCCTTGATGGTGCGGCCGTCCACCGGCGGTACGAGGAATCCCGAGCGCTCCTCGATGCCGCCCAGGTCGGCACGCCGGAAGGCGAGGGTGACCAGCGCCATCGAGGCGTACTCGACCTCGGCGAGCTCGGCCGCGGCCGCGGGCGACTCGTCGGCGAGCAGCGTGGAGGCGGACCAGGCGGGGGTGGACAGGATCACGCCGTCGGCGTCGATCAGCTCGGTGTCGGTGCGCACCTGCCAGCCACCGGCTGTCCTGGTGAGCGCCAGGACCGGCGCTTCGGTGCGGATCGTGCCGCCCTGGGCGCGCACGGCGTCCGCGACGGCGCCCGGCAGGGTGCCCATGCCGCCGTCGAGCCCCGCGAAAACCGGGCCGGTCTGCTGCTTGGCCGCCGCCCTGGCCTGGAGCTCCTCGACGCCGTCGAGCAGCGAGCCGTGGAGACGGGCCGCCTCGAAGAGCTGGGGCACGGCCGCCCGCATCGAGATCTTGTACGCGTCACCCGCGTACACCCCGCCGAGGAGCGGCTCCACGAGGCGGTCGACGACCTCGCGGCCGACCCGCTTGGCGACGAACTCGCCGACGCCGATGTCGTCCCCGACCTCGCTCGGGGCGAGCGCGCGGTCCTGGGCGACGCGGGCCAGGCCCTCGGGGGAGAGGATGTCGTGCAGGGTGGCGGGGTCGGCCGGCACGCCCATCACATGGCCCTTGGGCATGGGCCGCAGGGCGCCCCGGGTCCAGAGGGCGGCGTTGGCCGTGGCGGGCGCCTGGAGCCGGTCGCCGAGGCCGACCGCGCGGGCCAGCTCCACCCCTTCGGGGCGGCGGGCCAGCATCGACTCGGCGCCGAGGTCGACGGGCGCGCCCTCGATCTCGCCGGCCAGCAGCTTGCCGCCGAGCACCGCGCTGCCTTCGAGCAGGGTCGCCCGGGCGCCGGCCGCGAGCAGCCGGTGGGCGGCGGCGAGGCCGGAGATACCGCCGCCTACGACGACGATGTGCGGGGCGCGGGCGGGGGCGTTGTCCATGCCTCCACTGTCTCAGACCGGCGCGGACCGGCCGGTACGAGCCCCGGGCCGGCACCGACCGGTGATCAACTGGCGTTCGGGACCGGCGAGTTGGGGGCCTGATGCGGCCAACACCCGGACGGCCCCCCGCTCCGGCGGGGAATTTCCGGGCCCGTGCGTACGTATCGTGACCAGGAGAAGGCGGTCCCTCACGAGCGGAGGCAACACCCATGGCGGCGGAGCGACTGGTGGTCATCGGCGGTGATGCGGCGGGCATGTCCGCGGCCTCGCAGGCCCGCAGGCTGAAGAAGCCCGGGGAGCTGGAGATCGTCGCGTTCGAGCGGTCGGGCTTCACCTCGTACTCCGCGTGCGGGATCCCGTACTGGGTGGGCGGCGCGGTGCCGCGCCACGAGGACCTGATCGCCCGTACGCCCGGGGAGCACCGGGAGCGCGGGATCGATCTGCGGATGCGCACGGAGGTCACCGAGCTCGATGTGGAGGGCCGCCGGGTCAGAGCGCGCGACCTCGCGTCGGGCGCCGAGGAGTGGACCTCGTACGACAAGCTCGTCATCGCGACGGGGGCGCGGCCGATCCGGCCGGACCTTCCGGGGATCGACGCTCCCGGGGTGCACGGGGTGCAGACCATCGACGACGGGCGGGCCCTCCTGGAGAGCCTGGAGGCGGCCGCCGGGCGGCGCGCGGTGGTGGTGGGCGGCGGCTACATCGGGATCGAGATGGCCGAGGCGCTGCTGGGCCGCGACTTCGAGGTGACGCTGGTGACGCGCGGGGCGCAGCCCATGCACTCGCTCGACCCGGACATGGGCCGCCTGGTCACCGAGGCGATGGAGCGCTCGGGGATCCGGGTGGTGACGGACGCCGAGGTCACCAAGGTGCTGACGCGGGAGTCGGGCCGGGTGCGCGCGGTGGCGACGGAGTCCGCCGAGTTCCCTGCGGACGTGGTGGTCCTCGGCCTCGGGGTCGCTCCGCGGACGGAGCTGGCCCGTGCGGCGGGACTCCCGCTCGGCGCCTCCGGGGGCCTGCGCACCGACGCCTCGATGCGGGTGCGCGGGTACGAGGACATCTGGGCGGGCGGCGACTGTGTCGAGGTGCTCGACCTGGTGTCGGGCCGGCACCGTCACATCGCGCTCGGCACGCACGCCAACAAGCAGGGGCAGGTCATCGGGTCCAACGTGGGCGGCGGCTACGGCACGTTCCCCGGCGTGGTGGGCACGGCCGTCACCAAGGTCTGCGACACGGAGATCGCGCGCACCGGCCTGTCGGAGGAGGAGGCCCGCGCGGAGGGGCTCCAGTACGTCACGGCGACCATCGAGTCGACCAATATCGCCGGGTACTACCCGGGCGCGACCCTGATGACGGTGAAGATGCTCGCCGAGCTGCGCACCGGGCGGCTGCTCGGCGCGCAGATCGTGGGCGGCACGGGTGCGGCGAAGCGGATCGACGTGGCCGCCGTCGCGCTGACCGCCCGGATGACGGTGGAGCAGATGACCGCCCTGGACCTGGCGTACGCCCCGCCGTTCTCGTCGGTGTGGGACCCGGTCCTGGTGGCGGCGCGCAAGGCGGTGTCGGCGGTGCGCGCCGCGGGCTAGGAACCGAATCCGCCGGCGGTCGCTCCCGCCGGCCGCCCGCTACTTGGCGGTCTGCTCGTGGACGTATGCGACGAGGCGGGTCAGGGAGTCCGGGTCCATCGACGGCAGCACGCCGTGACCGAGGTTGAAGATGTGGCCCTCAAGGCCGGCGGCCGCGTCCAGGACCTCGCGGGTCTTCGCCTCGACGGCCTCGGTCGGGGCGAACAGGACCGCCGGGTCGAGGTTGCCCTGGAGCGCCTTGCCGGGGCCGACCCGGCGGGCCGCCTCGTCGAGCGGGACACGCCAGTCGACGCCGACGACGTCCGCGCCGGCCTCGCCCATGAGGCCGAGCAGTTCGCCGGTGCCGACGCCGAAGTGGATGCGGGGCACGTTGTAGCCGGCGACCGCGTCGAAGACCTTCGCCGACGCGGGCAGGATCGAGCGGCGGTAGTCGGCGGGGGCGAGCGCGCCCACCCAGGAGTCGAAGAGCTGGACGGCGGAGGCGCCCGCCTCGATCTGCACCTTGAGGAACGCGCCGGTGATCTCGGCGAGACGGTCGAGCAGGTCGGCCCAGAGCTCCGGGTCGCCGTACATCATCGCCTTGGTGTGTTCGTGATTGCGGGACGGGCCGCCCTCCACGAGGTAGCTGGCGAGCGTGAACGGGGCGCCCGCGAAGCCGATGAGCGGCGTGGAGCCGAGCTCGCCGACGAGCATGCCGATCGCCTCGGTGACGTAATGGACGTCCTCGGGGGTCAGGTCGCGCAGCCGGGCCAGGTCGGCGCGGGTGCGGATCGGGTCGGCGACGACGGGGCCGACGCCCGGCTTGATGTCGAGGTCGATGCCGATGGCCTTGAGCGGGACGACGATGTCGCTGAAGTAGATGGCCGCGTCGACCTTGTGGCGGCGTACCGGCTGGAGCGTGATCTCGGTGACGAGCTCGGGCCGCATGCACGACTCCAGCATGGGGATGCCCTCGCGCACCTTCAGGTACTCCGGCAGGGAGCGCCCGGCCTGGCGCATGAACCAGACCGGCGTGTGCGGGACGGCTTCGCGCCTGCACGCCTTGAGGAAGGCGGAGTCGTACGTCGTGCTGTTCGGCTGGCCCACAGGGCGGTCGTTGGCGCTCACGACCCAAATCTTCGCATGTGCCCGGCAAGGGGCCGCCCCGGCGGGGTGTCCCTACCGGCGCAGGGCCCCCCTTCCGCCTAGTCTTCCCCGCATGGCTGCCGCTCAGGGACGAACTTCGGATGGCGCTGACGGCAGGGAAGCCGCGGACGGTACCACCGTTCCGATCCCCTTCCGTCAGGCCGTCGACGCACTGCGCACGGCGCGACTGCGCCCCGAGATCGAGGTGGACGAGACGCGGCCGCCGCAGCGCCTGGCGCCGCACGCGTACGCCGTGGAGGCGGCGGTCGTCGAGGGCGAGGACGACCTGGCCGACGGCCGGCTCGTCCTGCTGCACGACCCGGCGGGGCACGACGCGTGGCAGGGCACCTTCCGCCTCGTCACGCTGGTCCGGGCCGAGCTGGAGCCGGAGATGGCGGCCGACCCGCTGCTGCCCGAGGTGTGCTGGTCGTGGCTGACGGGTGCCCTGGAGGCGCGCGGCCTGTCGTACGGGGAGGCGAGCGGCACGGTCACGCGGGCCGGCTCGCACTACTTCGGCGGGCTCTCCGAGCGGCTTCCCGCCACGCAGATCGAGATCCGGGCGTCCTGGACGCCGCGCGAGGGGCACGGCGGGGTGCCGGACACGGCGGGCCACCTGGCGGCCTGGTGCGATCTGCTGTGCCAGATCGCGGGGCTGCCGCCGGTGTCGGGCCCCGGCGACGCGGGCGGCGGCGTGGTGACCCTGCCGCAGCGCCGCGACCCCCGCTGAGGACGGAGCCGAGAGCCTCCGCCGCATCCGCCGTTGTTCCGCCCTGCGCCCCGCCTCCGGTGGGGCGCAGGGCGTTCGTACGCTCCCCCACACGCGTCCCCCGCACGGGTCGACGGGCCCCGGCGGCTGATCGACGATCGAGCAGCTGTCCGAATTGCCCTAAATGTTTCTCACCAAATCGTGATCATTCTCTAAAGGCCGAGGGGTTTGGTGCCGAAGAGGTTTGTGACCCTAACTGCACGGTTCGCCCCGGCTTCATCCCCGAGCCGGCTTCGTCCCGTACCTTTCCAGGAGGCCTGGTGTCCGTTCTTCTTGAGCAGCCCGCAAGCCTGGTCGCCTACCGCCCGAACAAGCCGACGGCCATGGTCGTCGTTGCCGACCCCCGAGTCCGCTCCACCGTCACCCGGCACCTGTGGGCGCTCGGAGTACGTGACGTCATCGAGGCGTCGTCCATCGCGGAGGCCCGTCCCCGCGTCGGCAACCCGCGCGACATCTGCGTTGCCGACGTCCACCTGCCCGACGGTTCCGGGCTGACCCTGCTGTCCGAGACCCGAGCCGCGGGCTGGCCCAACGGCCTGGCCCTGTCCGCCGCCGACGACATCGGCGCCGTGCGCAACGCCCTCGCGGGCGGCGTGAAGGGCTACGTCGTCACCGGCACCCGTACCAATGTCGGCCACCCCGGCCGCCCCGGGGCCGCCCCCATCGGCGCCGCGGCCGCCCGTATGCACCGCCGCCCCCCGGGTTCCCCGAGCCACCCGGGCGGCTACCGCGAGCTCTCCGGCCGTGAGGTCGAGGTGCTCCGGCTCGTCGCGGAGGGCCAGTCCAACAAGGCCATCGGCGTCTCGATGGGCCTGTCCGCTCTGACCGTCAAGTCCCACCTCGCCCGGATCGCACGCAAGCTCGGCACGGGTGACCGCGCCGGGATGGTGGCCGTAGCGCTGCGCACCGGAATCATCCACTGACCGGATTACGACCCTCCCGCACCCGACCGCGCCCGTCGACGGAACGTTCCGTCGACGGGCGCGGTGCATACACGGATACCCTTGACAGGTGACCGACGCCCATAAGACCGCAGCAGAGACAGCACTGCGAACCACCGGGGGCGCTCCCCCGGACGACGTCGACAAGGCGCCGATTCCCTTGCTGGAGCCCCGAGAGGGCATTCCGCCCGTCGTTGCGACCGAGGAGGCCCTGGCCGACGTGGTCGCCGCCTTCGCGGCCGGCACCGGCCCCGTGGCCGTGGACGCCGAGCGCGCGTCCGGCTACCGCTACGGACAGCGCGCCTACCTGGTGCAGATGCGCCGCGAAGGCGCGGGCACCGCGCTCATCGACCCCGTCGGGTGTCCGGATCTCTCCACTTTGGGAGAGGTACTTTCGGACACCGAATGGATCTTGCACGCCGCCACCCAGGATCTGCCCTGCCTGCGCGAAATAGGCATGGTGCCCTCCCGGATCTTCGACACCGAGCTGGCCGGGCGGTTGGCGGGCTTCCCGCGTGTGGGCCTGGGCGCGATGGTCGAGAGCGTGCTCGGGTACGCCCTGGAGAAGGGCCACTCGGCCGTCGACTGGTCGACCCGCCCGCTCCCCGAGCCGTGGCTGCGGTATGCGGCCCTCGATGTCGAGCTCCTGGTCGACCTGCGGGACGCGCTGGAGGAGGAGCTCGACCGGCAGGGCAAGCTGGAGTGGGCCCGCGAGGAGTTCGACGCGATCGCCTCCGCGCCGCCGGCCCCGCCCCGCAAGGACCCCTGGCGCCGCACCTCCGGCATGCACAAGGTGCGCAGACGCCGTCAGATGGCGGCCGTACGGGAACTGTGGACGGCCCGGGACAAGGTCGCTCAGCGGCGCGATGTCTCGCCCGGCAAGGTGCTCGGCGACTCCGCGATCATCGAGGCCTCGCTCGCGCTGCCCGCCAACGTGGCCGCCCTCACCGCGCTGACCGGGTTCGGACACCGGATGGGGCGGCGCCAGCTGGAGCAGTGGCAGGCGGCCGTCGACCGGGCGAAGGCCCTGCCGGAGGTGGAGCTGCCGCAGCCGGGGCAGCCGTTGCAGGGTCCTCCCCCGCCGCGCTCCTGGGCGGACAAGGACCCGGCCGCGGCGGCCCGGCTCTCGGCGGCCCGCGCGGCGGTCTCCGAGCTCGCCGAGCGGCTGAACATGCCGCAGGAGAACCTGATCACGCCGGACACGGTGCGGCGGGTGTGCTGGGAGCCGCCGGCGGACCGCTCCGAGGCGGCGGTGTCGCTTGCGCTGGCCTCCCACGGTGCGCGGCCCTGGCAGATCGCCCAGGTGACCCCGCTCCTGTCGGCGGCCCTGAGCGAAGCGCCACCCAAGCCCTGACGTACCCGGCCCCGCCCCGCCCTGGTTCCCGCGGCTTCCGCACCGCGGGAACGGGCTGACGCCACGCCTTCCGGCCGAACCCCAGCGGGCGCCATGGACCTGCGCCGTTCCCCGCGCCCCCGAACCCGCTTTCGTCTGCGGGCCGTGCGCGGCTGGTCGCGCAGTGCCCCGGGCCCCTGAACTACTCGATGCCGGCCCGCATCGGCCACCTCAGCCCGTCATGGGCGTCCCCCTGCCCCTTGAGGCCTTGAGATTGAGGACGAACGCCCGCAAGGCGCGAATCGGGGTCCGGGACGGAGCCCAAGGGGGGTGGCCCGGCAGTGTGACGTTCGCCGCTCCCGCCCAGAGGGCTGGGCAGGCTGGTTACTCACAAGTAGCATGGGCAAGGTGAGCGCGCGCTCAGCCGGCGCGCAAGCCAAGCGCAGCAGTGCCATCCCGCACCTGGAGGAGAGCCATCGTGCCTCGTACCGTCAGGGACGTCGTCTTCGTCGACGGCGTCCGCACCCCGTTCGGCAAGGCGGGCCCGAAGGGCATCTACCACGAGACCCGGGCCGACGATCTGATCGTCAAGGCCATCCGCGAGCTGCTGCGCCGCAACCCGGCCCTCGACCCCGCGAAGATCGACGAGGTCGCCATCGCCGCGACCACGCAGATCGGCGACCAAGGTCTGACGCTGGGCCGCACCGCCGGGATCCTCGCGGGCCTGCCGCAGTCCGTGCCGGGCTACTCCATCGACCGCATGTGCGCGGGCGCCCTGACCGCCGTGACCTCCGTCGCCGGCTCGATCGCGTTCGGCGCGTACGACGCCGTGATCGCCGGTGGTGTCGAGCACATGGGCCGCCACCCGATGGGCGAGGGCGTCGACCCCAACCCGCGGTTCGTCAGCGAGAAGCTGGTCGACGAGTCCGCCCTCTTCATGGGCATGACCGCCGAGAACCTGCACGACCGCTACCCGCACATCACCAAGCTCCGCGCCGACGAGTACGCCGTGCGCTCGCAGGAGAAGGCCGCCAAGGCGTACGCCGACGGCAAGATCCAGCAGGACCTGGTCCCGGTCTCGGTACGCAACACCAACGCCGAGGTGGGCGAGACCGGTTGGGGTCTGGTCACCGCCGACGAGCCGATGCGCCCGGGCACCACCCTGGAGAGCCTGGCGAACCTGAAGACGCCGTTCCGCGTCCACGGCAACGTCACCGCGGGCAACGCGGCCGGCCTCAACGACGGCGCCACCGCGTCGATCATCGCGTCCGAGGAGTTCGCGCGGGAGAACAACCTCCCCGTGAAGATGCGCCTCGTCTCCTACGCCTTCGCCGGCGTGGAGCCCGAGGTCATGGGTTACGGCCCGATCCCGGCCACCGAGAAGGCGCTCGCCAAGGCGGGCCTCGCCATCGGCGACATCGACCTCTTCGAGATCAACGAGGCGTTCGCCGTCCAGGTCCTCGCGTTCCTGGACCACTACGGCATCGCCGACGACGACGCGCGCGTCAACCAGTACGGCGGCGCCATCGCCTACGGCCACCCGCTCGCCTCGTCGGGCGTACGCCTGATGACGCAGCTGGCCCGGCAGTTCGAGGAGCAGCCGGAGGTCCGCTACGGCCTCACCACCATGTGCGTCGGCTTCGGCATGGGCGCCACGGTCATCTGGGAGAACCCGCACCACAAGGACGCCGGAGGCAGCAAGTGAGCACCACCACCACTGAGCTTCTCAAGGGCGCGGCGGAGCTGTTCCCGGACGAGGTCGTGACGTCCGCGCACGTACGCCACCTCGAACTGCCCTACGGCGCCGGGCGCTTCGCGCTCATCACGCTCGACAACGGCTTCGACCACACCAAGCCGACCACCTTCGGCCCGGGCTCGCTGGCGAACCTGAACGCCGCCATCGACCAGGTCGAGAAGGAGGCCTCCGACGGCTCCCTCGTGGGCGTCGGTGTCACGGGCAAGCCGTTCATCTTCGCGGTCGGCGCCGACCTCAAGGGCGTCGAGCTGCTGAAGAAGCACGACGACGCGCTGGCCATCGGCAAGGGCGGCCACGAGGTCTTCAAGCGCCTCGCGGGCCTCGCCGTGCCGACGTTCGCGTACTACAACGGCGCGGCCATGGGCGGCGGCGTCGAGGTCGGTCTGCACTGCACCTACCGCACCGTCTCCAAGGCGCTGCCCGCGTTCTCGCTGCCCGAGGTCTTCCTCGGTCTGGTCCCGGGCTGGGGCGGCTGCACGCTGCTCCCCAACCTGATCGGCGCCGAGAAGGCCGTCTCGGTCATCATCGAGAACTCGCTGAACCAGAACCGCCAGCTCAAGGGCAAGCAGGTCTTCGAACTCGGCATCGCCGACGCCCTGTTCGAGGGTGCCGACTTCCTGGAGCAGTCCCTCATCTGGACGGCGAACGTCCTCAAGGGCGACGTCACCGTCGAGCGCCCCGAGATCGACCGCGGCGAGGCCTGGGACCAGGCCGTCGCCAAGGGCCGCTTCATCGCGGACTCGAAGGTGCACGGCGCGGCCCCGGCCGCCTACCGCGCCCTCGACATCATCGCGGCGTCCAAGGACGGCGACCTCCAGGCCGGCTTCGACGCCGAGGACACCGCGCTCGCCGACCTCATCATGGGCGGCGAACTGCGCTCCGGCATCTACGCGTTCAACCTGGTCCAGAAGCGGGCCAAGCGCCCGGCCGGCGCCCCGGACAAGAACCTGGCGCGCCCGGTGACGAAGGTGGGTGTCGTCGGCGCCGGTCTCATGGCCTCGCAGCTCGCCCTCCTCTTCCTGCGCCGCCTCGAAGTGCCGGTCGTCCTGACCGACATCGACCAGGAGCGCGTCGACAAGGGTGTGGGCTACGTCCACGCCGAGATCGACAAGCTGCTCGCCAAGTCCCGGATCAACCAGGACAAGGCCAACCGCCTCAAGGGCCTGGTCTCCGGTGTCCTCGACAAGGCCGAGGGCTTCGCGGACGCCGACTTCATCATCGAGGCCGTCTTCGAGGAGATCGGCGTCAAGCAGCAGGTGTTCGCGGAGGTCGAGGCGGTCGCCCCGGCGCACGCGATCCTCGCCACCAACACCTCCTCGTTGTCGGTGACCGAGATGGCCTCGAAGCTGAAGCACCCCGAGCGGGTCGTCGGCTTCCACTTCTTCAACCCGGTCGCGATCCTGCCACTCCTGGAGATCGTCCGCGGCGAGCAGACCGACGACGTCTCGCTGGCCACGGCCTTCGGTGTCGCGCGCAAGCTGAAGAAGACCGCGGTCCTGGTGAAGGACGCCCCGGCGTTCGTCGTCAACCGCATCCTGACCCGCTTCATGGGCGAGATCCAGAACATCATCGACGAGGGCACCCCGGTCGCCGTCGCCGAGAAGGCCGTCGAGCCGCTCGGTCTGCCGATGTCGCCGCTGGTCCTGCTCGAACTGGTCGGCCCGGCCATCGGCCTGCACGTGTCCGAGACCCTCAACCGCGCCTTCCCGGACCGCTTCACGGTCTCGGAGAACCTGGCGGCAGTCGTGAAGGCCGGTAAGCGCGGCTTCTACACGTACTCCGCCGAGAACGGCTTCAAGCCGGTGCTGGACCCCGAGGTCGCCGCTCTCCTCAAGCAGGGCGATGTCGCCCTGACCGAGGAGCAGACCCGTGACCGCGTCCTGGACGCGGTGGCGCAGGAGATCGGTCTGATGCTGGACGAGGGCGTCGTCGCCGAGGCCCAGGACATCGACCTGTGCCTGATCACCGGCGCCGGCTGGCCCTTCCACCTGGGCGGCATCACGCCGTACCTGGACCGCGAGGGCGTCTCGGAGCGCGTCAACGGGAAGAAGTTCCTGGCGCAGGGCGTCGCCAGCGTCCCCGCGTAACCCGGTCGTACGACACGACGACGGCCCCGCACTTCGGTGCGGGGCCGTCGTCGTGTCCAACCCGCCCACCCGGCAAGGGAAGTGACGGAACGTCACAGGGCCCGGCACCGTAAAGACGGGTGCCGGGCCCTGTGGTGGGCGGGGAGCGCTCAGAGCTCCGGCGGCGCGCTCAGATCCGCTACCAGGCTCGCGAAGACCAGGCTCAGATCCGCTGCCAGGCCGCGAAGAGCGGGCTCAGATCTGCTGCCAGGCCGCGAACGCCAGACCGGGTGCGTCCGTGCGCTGACGGGCGATCCGGATCCGGCCCTCGGGGGTGAACACAGCGAGCACGACCCGGCCTTCGGCGTCGGCTGCCAGTGCGGGCGCTCCCGCGCACGCCTCGCCGGTCGGCGTCCAGCTGACTCCGGCGGCCTCCTGCTCGGTGGGGTAGACCGCTATCGCGGGGCGGCCTTCGGCGTCGCGCTGGGCGAGCACCATGCAGTCGACCCCGTCGATCTCGTGGCGCAGCAGCGCGACGGGTCCCGTGCCCTTGCCGCCGATGGGGTGAGGAGGCTCGTCATCGCGCCAGGCCCGCAGCTGACCCGACGCGATGTCGCGCAGGAAGAAGGTGATGCGGCCGTCCTCGCCGGTCTGGAGGCCGGTGACCGTGCCGGTCGCCGGCTTGCCCGCGACGGGCTTCTTGAGCCACTCGAACTCCGCGTCGCCCGAAGGGCGTTCGTAGACGTGGATGCCGGTGTCGGACGGCGCGAGGATGACCATCCGTCCTCCCTCGGCCGCGACGATCGATATCGAGCGGTCCGCGCCGTTGCCGTTGAGGTCGGCCCAGCCGGCCCACTTGCCGGAGGGTTCCTGGCCGCGCGCGGAGACCCCGCCGAACGCGTTGCGTACGACGATCTGAGCGTTGCCCGCGGAGTCCACGCCGACCGCGGGGTGCCCCATCCTCAGGCCCTGCTGCCAGTCCCGCCGCGGGTAGGGGGAGCCGACGACGGCCCAGTTCTTGACCGGGCGGCCCGTCTGGTACTGGATCGCGTGGACCAGCTCCGTCCAGGTGCCGCCCTCCGCGATGGGGGTCTGCCGCAGCGCCGCCAGATGGACGTAGCCGTCGTCGCCCTGCGCGATCGAGAGGTGCGACTGGAGCCCGACGCCGGGGGCGACCAGCTCGGGCCCGGTCCACGCCCCGCCCGGCGCCGACTCGGTCCAGCGGGCGATGCCGCCCTCGGCGGGTGCGTACGCCGTGAGACGGCCGTCCTTGCCGAGCCGCAGCCAGCCGGTGACCGTGGGGCTGCCGTCCTCGGCCGCCACGACGGGGGTGGCCGGCGTCGGCGCGGTCCGGATGGTGCCCGATTTCGCCGGTCCCTGCTGCGATGCCTGTCGAGACCTCAGTGCCATGGCCCGCGACCACCTTTCCCCACCGGTTCCGCGCGAGGCGTCCGGGTCCAGCAAACAAGCGACTTTCTGCGACCATAACACTGCCCACGGCCCCCTATTTCCCCTGGTATTTCCGTCCCGACGTGGGGCTTTTCACCACCTGCGACGAGGCGTCGGAGCCGCCCGGACGAGGTACGCCCGGTCGGGTGAGGTCACCGGGCGCGGACGTAGAACACCGCGCCGTCCACCACCCCGCTCCGGTCGTAGCGTGCGGCGAGGAAGCGGCGCAGGGTGGGGAGCCGGTCGGGGGCGTAGGGCTCGCCGCGGGAGTCGTCCACGACGAGCGCCGGCGGCCGGTCGGCTAGCTCGGCGCGGAAGTCCCGCCAGGCGCCGTCGACGCCGTACTTCTCCCCCACCTGGGGTCCGTCGCGGCCGCCGCTGTAGTTGGTGAGCAGCCCGGCGGTCAGGAAGCGGCTCGCGGGTGCCCGCCCGGCCAGCCAGTAAGTCTCCGGGTGTATGCCCCAGACCAGGACCCGCTCGGCCGGCCCGGTGCGGGCCTCGACGGCGGCGGCGACGCGTTCGGTGTGGGCGAGGTCGGGGCGGGGCGCGAGCAGCCCCCATGCCAGGAAGAGGGCGCAGGCGCAGGTGGAGACGGAGAGCGCGTTGGTGAGCCGGTGGGTCGGCAGGATGTGCAGCGCGCCGGTGGCGAGCAGGACCAGGGGCGGGATGAGCTGGAGGTAGTAGTGGCCGAAGAAGTGGAAGCCGAGCAGGACCGCGCCCGCCGACGCGGCCAGCCACAGCCACAGGTCGACTGCGCCGGTCCGCGCGATCCGCAGGACCCGCACCACCGGTGGCAGCAGGCCCGCACATCCGGCGGCGAGCAGGGCGGTGTTGGCCAACCCCCGTGTCAGGACGTGGAGTTCGGACCCGGTGAAGGAGGCGTACGACGCCGAGCCGGTCACCGTCCAGAACAGGAAGTGGGCGGGCCCGGTGAGCCAGGCCACCGCCACGATCGGCACAGTGAGGCCAATCACCGTACGCAGTAAGGGAGTTCGGCGGGGCCCGGGATGGTGCCACAGGAGCCACAGGACGGGGGCGACGGCGGCGCCGCCGGTCTGTTTGGTGAGGCAGGCCCCGGCGACGGCGAGACCGGCCCGGGTCCAGGCGCCGCGGTCGGCGCAGAGCACGGCTGCCGCCGTGAAGGGCAGCATGAACACCTCGAAGGTGGCGGCCTGGGCGTCCTCGGGGTTGAGACCCACCGAGACCAGCAGGTACAGGACGCCCGCGGCGCGCCCCGCGCGCTCGCCCCAGCGGTGGCGCGCGGTGGCGGCGAGCGCGAGCGCGGTGAGCAGGTGGGCCCCGGCGGCGGCGATCCGCAGCGGGGTGAGGGAGGCGTCGCCGCACAGGGCGAAGACGGCTTCGTAGAGCCAGGGCAGGAGCGGCGGCTTGCGGTCGACGACCGTGGTGTAGAGGGTGCCGCCGCTCGCCAACAGCCGGGCCTGGACGGCGAGATAGCCCTCGTCCGGGTTCCACAGCGGGTGCCGGAAGGAGGGGAGGCGGGTGAGGAGCGCGAGGGCGGCGAGGACCGGGAGCAGCCGCCGCCAGTAGCGGCCTTCGGCGGTGGTGGGCGGCTCCGCGGGGCGGCGGCGCTGGCTCGGAAGGACGCATCCGGTGACGGATCGTAGCGAGGGCGGCGGCTCGGCGAGCATGCGGGCCACCCTATGCGGCCCCGTATGCCCCGATGGGCAGGGACATACGGAGCCGGGAGGAATCGGCGCCGATTACACGGAGTCGCGGTGTCGGGGGGCTTCGAGACGGCTGTGCCTGCGGCCGTACAGGAAGTAGAAGACCACACCGATCACCATCCAGATGCCGAACCTGAGCCAGGTCTCGGCGGGCAGGTTGATCATCAGCCACAGGGACGCGGCGACCGCGGCCGCGGGGACCCACGGCACCAGCGGGGTGCGGAAGGCGCGCGGCAGGTCGGGGCGGGTGTGGCGCAGGATGACCACGCCCACGGCGACGACGACGAACGCGAACAGGGTCCCGATGTTCACCAGGTCGGCGAGTTCGCTGAGGCTGGTGAAGCCGGCGACGATCGCGATGATGACGCCGAGCAGGACGGTCGGGCGGTGCGGGGTGCGGAACCGCGGGTGCACGCGGGAGAAGAAGATGGGCAGCAGCCCGTCCCGGCTCATCGCGAAGAACACCCGGGTCTGGCCGAGCAGCAGGATCATGCAGACCGTGGTGAGGCCGACGGCGGCGCCGAAGCTGATGACGCCCGAGTAGAACGGGTGCCCGGTGGCCTTGAAGGCGTCGGCGAGCGGCGCGTCCACGGAGAGCTGGGTGTACTTCTGCATGCCGGTGACCACGACGGAGACGGCCACGTACAGGACCGTGCAGATGAACAGGGAGCCGAGGATGCCGCGGGGGATGTCCCGCTGCGGGTTCTTGGTCTCCTCGGCGGCGGTCGCCACGATGTCGAAGCCGATGAAGGCGAAGAAGACGACCGAGGCGGCGGTGAAGATGCCCATCACGCCGAAGTTGGTGGGCGCGTAGCCGGACATCAGCTGGATGAGCGGGGCCTTGAGGTCGCTCCCCGCGGTCTGGGGCTGCGCCTTGGGGATGAACGGCGAGTAGTTGGAGGAGGTGATGAAGAAGGCGCCCGCGATGATCACGATCAGGACGACGGTCACCTTGATGGCGACGACGACCGAGGTGACCCGGGCCGACAGCTTCATGCCGAGCACGAGGACCCCGGTCAGGACCAGGACGAGGACGGCGGCCAGGATGTCGAAGCCGAAGCCGTGGGCGCCGTCGCGGCCGCTGAGGGCCTCGGGCAGGTGCCAGCCCGCGTTGTCGAGCAGCGAGCGGACGTAACCGGACCAGCCGACCGCCACCACCGCCGTGCCGAGCGCGAATTCGAGCACCAGGTCCCAGCCGATGATCCAGGCGGGCAGTTCGCCGAGCGAGGCGTAGGAGAAGGTGTACGCGGATCCCGCCACCGGCACCGTCGAGGCGAACTCGGCATAGCAGAGCGCGGCGAGCGCGCAGACGACGCCCGCGACGACGAACGCGATGGAGACCCCGGGGCCCGCGTTCTCCTTGGCGACCTTGCCCGTGAGGACGAAGATGCCGGTGCCGATGATGACTCCGACCCCGAAAACCGTGAGGTCGAGAGCGGACAGGGACTTCTTGAGCGCGTGTTCTGGCTCCTCTGTGTCCTGGATGGACTGCTCGATCGATTTGGTCCTGAACAGGCTGTTTCTGGCCACCCGTGCACCTCCGCTAGCTCATCGTCCTCGCCATGATCGGGAGGAGTGGCGGTACGAGTACCGGGCTGAGCGCGTTTTTCACACGAACGGGCCGGACCGATCACCCGTAGGGGCACATCGGTCCGGCCCGTTGGCCGTAGCCGCTGATCAGTCGCGGGCGGGCTCCACCGCCGCGCGGCTCTCCTCGTACCGTCCGTCCAGCTTGGAGACCAGACCGGTGACCTGACGGGCGATGTCGGGAGCGGTCAGACCGATCTCCGTCATGACCTCGCCGCGCGAGGCGTGGTCGAGGAAGCGCGGCGGAATGCCGAAGTCGCGCAGCGGCACGTCGACGCCCGCGTCGCGCAGCGCCTGGCTGATGGCCGAACCGACGCCGCCCACGCGGCTGTTGTCCTCGACGGTGACCACGACGCGGTGCTTCTCGGCGAGCGGCGCCATCGCCTCGTCGACCGGCTTGACCCAGCGCGGGTCGATGACGGTCGTCGAGATGCCCTGCGCGTCGAGCAGGTCGGCGATCTCCAGGCACATCGGCGCGAGCGCGCCGACGGAGACCAGGAGCACATCGGGACGGACGGCGGCCGTCGAGGGCTCGCGCAGCACGTCCATGCCGCCGACGCGGCCGACGGCCTGGACGGCGGGGCCGACCGCGCCCTTGGAGAAGCGCACCACGGTCGGCGCGTCCTCCACCTGGACGGCCTCGCGCAGCTGGGCGCGGACCTGGTCGGCGTCGCGCGGCGCGGCCATCCTGAGGCCGGGCACGACCTGGAGGAGCGACATGTCCCACATGCCGTTGTGCGAGGCGCCGTCGGTGCCGGTGACACCGGCCCGGTCGAGCACGAAGGTCACGCCGCACTTGTGCAGGGCGACGTCCATGAGCACCTGGTCGAAGGCGCGGTTGAGGAAGGTCGCGTACACCGCGAAGACGGGGTGCAGTCCGCCGGTGGCCAGCCCCGCCGCGGAGACCGCGGCGTGCTGCTCGGCGATGCCCACGTCGTAGACCCGCTCGGGGAACGCCTTGGCGAACTTGTCGAGGCCGACCGGCTGGAGCATGGCCGCGGTGATCGCGACGATGTCCTCGCGCTCCTTGCCGAGCTTGACCATCTCCTCGCCGAACACCGACGTCCAGTCGAGGCCGGAGGACGAGACGGGAAGGCCGGTGTCCGGGTGGATCTTGCCGACGGCGTGGAAGCGGTCGGCCTCGTCGGCGAGCGCCGGCTGGTAGCCGCGGCCCTTCTCGGTGAGGCAGTGCACGATGACCGGGCCGCCGAAGCGCTTGGCGCGCTGGAGCGCGGACTCCAGGGCCTCGATGTCATGGCCGTCGATCGGGCCGACGTACTTCAGACCGAGGTCCTCGAACATGCCCTGCGGGGCGATGAAGTCCTTGAGGCCCTTCTTGGCGCCGTGCAGCGTCTCGTAGAGCGGCCTGCCGACGACCGGGGTGCGCTCCAGGAGGTCCTTGCCCTTGGCCAGGAACCGCTCGTAGCCGTCGGTGGTGCGCAGGGTGGCGAGGTGGTTGGCGAGGCCGCCGATGGTCGGCGCGTACGAGCGCTCGTTGTCGTTGACCACGATCACCAGGGGGCGGTCCTTGGCGGCGGCGATGTTGTTCAGCGCCTCCCAGGCCATGCCACCGGTCAGCGCGCCGTCGCCGATGACGGCCACGACGTGGTCGTCCTTCTTCAGCACCTCGTTCGCCTTGGCGAGGCCGTCGGCCCAGCCAAGGACGGTGGAGGCGTGGCTGTTCTCGATGACGTCGTGCTCCGACTCGGCGCGCGCCGGGTAGCCGGAGAGGCCGCCCTTCATCTTCAGCCGGGAGAAGTCCTGCCGTCCCGTCAGGAGCTTGTGGACGTAACTCTGGTGGCCGGTGTCCCACAGGACCCGGTCCTTGGGCGATTCGAAGACGCGGTGCAGTGCGATGGTCAGTTCCACCACACCGAGGTTCGGACCGAGGTGTCCGCCGGTCTTGGAGACCGCGTCCACGAGGAAGGTCCGGATCTCTGCCGCCAGCTGGTCGAGCTGCTCCGGGCTGAGCCGGTCAAGATCGCGCGGTCCCCTGATTCGGGTAAGCAGCGGCACCCGTGCCTCCTTGCATCCGTGCTGGTCGAGCATGCCGATCCGATGAGTCTAATGTTCCGGCCCCGGCCGCGGTCGCAGGGCGGTGCGTTCTGTGTCACTCATATGGCTGACGTGCACCCGCGACGCAGCCGTGCCCGGCGCCACAGGGGCACCGGGCACGGCGGGAGCGGGGCAGGTCAGGCGCGGCCCGCGGACTTCTGGGTCTTCCGGGTGACGGCGTCGATGATCACGGTGATCAACAGCACGCCACCGGTGATCATCTGCTGGATCGCCGCGGCGACGCCTTCGAGGGCGAGGCCGTACTGGATCGAGGTGATCACCAGCACACCGAGGAGGGCGTTCCAGGTGCGGCCACGGCCACCGAAGAGGCTGGTGCCGCCGATGACGGCCGCCGCGATGGCGTTCATCAGGAGGTCGCCGCTGCCGGCGCCCTGGTTGGCCGCGCTGATCTTGGAGGCGAGGAAGAGGCCGCCGACGGCCGCGAAGGTGCCGGAGATCGCGTAGACCGAGGTGCGCACCAGCACGATGTTGATGCCGGCCCGGCGGGAGGCCTCGACACTGCCGCCGAGCGCGAAGATCTTGCGGCCGTACGAGGTGCGGCGGAGCACGAAGTCGGTGAGGATCAGCACCGCGAGGAAGATCACCACGGCGAGCGGGAGGCCCTTGTTCTGGTTGAACATGTACGCCACCGCGAACGCCACCACGGCGAGCAGCACCGTGCGCAGCGCGATCTCGCTGAGCGGCCGCGAGGGGACACCCGCGGCCTCACGGCGACGGCTGTCGAAGAACGCGGACAGGAAGTACACGGCGACGGCCACCAGCGCGGCGCCGTACGCCACCGCGACGTCACTGAAGAAGTAGTTCGACAGGTTGTAGAAGATGCCCGAGCCGTTGGTGTTGATCGTGCCGTTGTCGCCCAGGATCTTCAGCATGAAGCCGTTCCAGAACAGCAGACCGGCCAGCGTGACGGCGAAGGCGGGGACGCCGATGCGCGCGAAGATGAAGCCGTGGATGGCTCCGGCGATCGTGCCCGTGAGGATGGCCAGGATCAGCGCCAGCCACTCGGGCGTGCCGTGCAGAACGCTGAGCACCGCGAAGGACGCGCCCGCCACACCGCTGACCGAGCCGACCGACAGGTCGATCTCGCCGAGCAGCAGCACGAAGACGATGCCGACCGCGATCATGCCCGTGCCGACCATGGCGACGGAGATGTCGGAGAGGTTGCCCGCGGTGAGGAAGTTCGAGTTCAGGCTCTGGAAGACGATGCAGATGATGATCAGGCCGACGATGACGGGCAGCGCGCCCAGCTCACCGGCGCGCACCTTGCGCTTCAGCTCGCCGAGGTAGCCGCCGAAGCCCTGCTCGCGCACGAGAAGGCGGGGGTCGACCGCGGTGCTTGCGGCGTCCGCGGCGGGCGGCGCGTCGACGGGGGCGGCGGCCGCCTTGCCGAGGTCGGTCGGGGAGGTCTTGTCGGTGCTCACTTCTGAACCTCCGCGTTGCGCGCCGCACGGCGGGTCACGGCGTTGTCCGTGGCCCCGGTGATGGCGGAGATGATCTCTTCCTGCGAGGTGGTCTTCACATCGAAGACACCGTTGTTCCGGCCGAGCCGGAGCACCGCGACCTTGTCGGCCACGGCCTTCACATCGGCCATGTTGTGGCTGATGAGGACGACCGCGTGGCCGCGCTCGCGCAGCCGCTCCACGAGGTCGAGGACCTGCGCAGTCTGCTCGACACCGAGCGCCGCGGTCGGCTCGTCGAGGATGACGAGCTTGGGCTCGCCGAGCATCGAGCGGGCGATGGCCACGGTCTGGCGCTGGCCGCCGGAGAGCGAGGCGATCGGGATGCGCACGCTCGGGATGCGGATCGACAGCGTGGTGAGGAGCTCGCGGGAGCGGCGCTCCATCTCCACCTCGTCGAGGACGCCCCGCTTCTTCAGCTCGCGGCCGAGGTAGAGGTTGCCGACCACATCGATGTTGTCGCACAGGGCGAGGTCTTGGTAGACCGTCGCGATGCCCAGGTTCTGGGCGTCGTTCGGCTTGCCGATCTGGACGGCCTTGCCTTCCCACTCGATGACTCCGTCATCGATGGGGTGCACGCCGGCGATCGTCTTGACCAGCGTGGACTTTCCGGCGCCGTTGTCGCCCACCAGGGCGAGCACTTCACCGGCGTGGACCTCAAGCTCTACGTCGGTGAGCGCCTGAACGGCACCGAACCGCTTGGAGACCCCGCGCAACGCCAACACGGGCGTAGCGGACACGTGAACCATCTCCTTCGCCGCCTGACCGGCGGGGATGCCGCGCCCGGAGGGGTGGGGGCGCGGAGGTCGAGCAGAAGAGAACAGAAACTGCGAGGGGAAACGTTTTCTCCGGCGCCCCCGCCGCAGCGGGGCGAAAGGCGGGCGCGGGGCGCCGGAGGGTTTGGAGGCGGTCAAGCCCCTTGGGTTTCAAGGGACTTGGCGCGACACAGCGTGGGAGGCTACTTGAGGCCCGCCGCGTCGCAGGCGGCCTTGAAGGTGCCCGTGCAGATCTCGGCGACCGTGTAGATCTTGTCCTTGATGACCGTGTCGTTGATGTTGGCCTTGGTCAGCGAGACGACCGGGACGATGTTCGACGGGACGCCCTTGGTGGTCGGCGAGTCGAGCTTCTTCGGGGCGAGCGAGCCGAGGTCCTGGCCCTTGGCGAGCTTGACCGCCATCTCGGCGGCGATCGCGTCCTCCTGCGGGTACGACTTGTAGACGCTCATGTACTGGTCGCCCGAGAGGATCCGCTGCACGCCCGCGAGCTCGGCGTCCTGGCCGGTGACCGGGGGGAGCTTGGAGAGGCCGGCCGCCTTGAGGGCGGTGATGATGCCGCCCGCCATGCCGTCGTTGGCGGAGTAGACGCCGATGACCTTGTCCTTGCCCAGGGCGGAGAGCGCGCCCTCCATGTTGGCGTTGGCGTTCTCGGGCTTCCACTCCTTGGTGTCGTACTCCTTCCCGATGTTCACCTTGCCGTCGAGCTCGGCGTGGGCGCCCTTCTTGAAGAGCGCGGCGTTCGGGTCGGTGACGGCGCCGTTCATCATGACGATGTCGCCGGACTTGGCCTTGTCGCCCAGGGCCTGGAGGAGGGCCTTGCCCTGCACGTGGCCGACTTCCTCGTTGTCGAAGGACACGTAGGAGTCGATGGGGCCCTCGGCGAGGCGGTCGAAGGCGACGACCGGGATGCCGGCGTCCTTGGCCTTCTTGACCGAGCCGGCGATGGCCTTGGAGTCGACCGAGTCCACGATGAGCGCGTCCACCTTGTTGGTGATCATCGTGTCGGCCTGCTGGTTCTGCGTCGTCGCGTCCTGCTTGGCGTTCGCGTAGACGATCTGGCCCTTGCCGTTGGTCAGTTCCTTGACCTTGGCCTCGATCAGCGGCTTGTCGAACTTCTCGTAGCGCGCGGTCTGGTTCTCCGGGAGCAGCAGACCGATCTTGAGGTCGTCGCCCTTCTTGGCGCTGTCGGACGGCTTGGTGCCGCCGCCCGACTGCTTGGCGCTGCCACAGGCGGCGAGTGTGACGGCCATCGCGGTGGCGGCAACGGCAACAGCGGCACGACGCATGTTCGTGTTCACTTCAGAAACCTCCCTGACGAGGCCGCGACGTTGCGGCCGAGGTGGCTGGAAGTCAACTCGGCGTTAAGCCCACCGTCAAGGAGTAAATCCTTAACGAGATGACAACGGTGCCATCCGTTATCTAAGTGAAGACAGGAGCGGAGGACGGCAGGGCGCTGTCCAACAGGGTCGAATCCCCCATTTCGCTCAGGACGAGCGCGAGCGCGCCGAGCACTTCGGCGCGTCCGCCCAGAGCCCCGGGAAGGACCGACAACTGCCGCGCGGCGCTGGGGATCGCGTACCGCGACACCGAGTCCCTGATGGGCCCCAGGACGAGCTCTCCGGCCTCCGCGAGGTCGCCGCCGAGCACCACCCGGCTCGGGTTCAGGAGGTTGCACAGATTGGCCACGC
The DNA here is from genome assembly GCF_040651795.1 of Streptomyces sp. NPDC048361. Lineage (NCBI taxonomy): Bacteria > Bacillati > Actinomycetota > Actinomycetes > Kitasatosporales > Streptomycetaceae > Streptomyces > Streptomyces sp. NPDC048361. Next base: position 105,736 of record NZ_JBEZKW010000011.1, on the reverse strand, counting down.
CGCTGCCGATGTGGCGGCCGACGTCGGCGATGACACGGCGGCATCCGGGGTCGCCCTCGCGGGCCATCCGGACTACGCGCTCCATGCTCAGGTCGGCGCCGTGGCTGGATTGCAGCAGCGGCAGCACATAGCGCGCCGCGGTGAAGGTCTCCAGGCAGCCGCGGTTGCCGCAGCGGCAGACCGGGCCCGACTCGTCCAGGGTGATGTGCCCGATCTCGCCCGCGGTGCCGCCGGGCCCGCGGTAGATCTGCCCGTCTATGACCAGGCCGGCGCCCACGCCGCTCGCGACCTTGATGTACGCCAGGTCCCGCACCCCGCGCCCGCTGCCCCACACCAGCTCGCCGAGCGCGCCCAGGTTGGCGTCGTTGTCGACGTACACCGGTACGCCGAGGCGCCCGGAGAGCTCCTCGCTGGGGTTGATGCCGGTCCAGCCCGGCAGGATCGCGGTGGAGCCGAGCGTGCCGGACTCCACGTCGATGGGGCCCGGCACGCCGAGCCCGACGCCGATCACCTTGTCCTGGCCGATGCCGGTGGTCGCGATCAGCCGCTTGACCAGCTCTTCCGCCCGGTCGAAGCCCTGCGCGGACGAGGCGTCCACATCGAGCGGCTCGGCCTCCTCGGCGAGCACCTGGTGGGCCAGGTTGCCGACGGCGACCCGCAGGTGCGTATGGCCGAAATCGACGCCGATCACGATGCCGGCGGAGCCGCTGAGCGAGACGCTGCGGGCCCGGCGCCCGCCCGCGGAGGTGGGGGTGACCTCGACGGTGCCGCCGTCCTTCAGTTCCCGCACGATGTTGGAGACCGTGGCCGCGGACAGGCCGGTCGTTCTGGCGATCTCGGCCTGGGTGAGCGAGCCCGCCATCCGCACGGCGCGTACGACCCGCTCAAGGTTGGCCCGGTGCAGTGACGTCTGCGACCCCGGAGTCTCCATCGACTCATCCACTCCCGCCGTAGGCGGACGGCACGACGGCCGCCCCCGCACGGAGCCGCAGCATTGAGGCCCCGTCTCTTTTCTCCAACATGTGAACCCTAAGCTCAGCCTTCTGGGTGGTCTCCCGTCAAGACCTGAGCGGATGCGGAGCGGATCGGGAACGCGCGACCGCCCGTGGGCGCGGGGCCCACGGGCGGTCGGGAGGTGGAGGTGCGGCGGGGGTGGCGCTACGTGATCGCCCCCGAGGTGCGGGGGTGGCGCTACTTGATCGCCCCCGACGTCAGGCCCGCCTGGACCTGCTTCTGGAAGACGATGTAGACCGCGAGCACGGGCAGCATCGCGATGGACAGGCCCGCGAAGAGCGCGCCCCAGTCACCCTGGTACCCCTGCTGCACAGCGAGGTCCGCGAGACCCTGGGTGAGCACCCAGTTCTTGGTGTCGCCCTGGTTGAGCACCAGGGGCAGCAGGTACTGGTTCCACTGGCCCAGCACATTGAAGATGCCGATGCTGATGATGCCGGGCTTGGCCATCGGCAGCATGATCTGGAAGAAGGTGCGGGTGTGCGAGGCCCCGTCGATCAGGGCTGCCTCGGCGACCGTGGTCGGCAGCGTCCGGAAGAACGCCGTCATGAAGAAGACCGTGAACGGCAGCGAGTACGCGATGTAGATCAGGATCAGGCCGGGCAGCGTGTTGAGGATGCCCAGGTTCTTCGTGACGAAGAAGAGCGGGACGAGCACCATGACCACGGGGAAGGCCATGCCGCCGACGAACAGGAAGTAGATGAACCGGTTGCCGGGGAACTCGAACCGCGCGAGCACATAGGCCGCCATCGAGCCGAGCAGCATGGTGCCGACGGTCGAGAAGCCCACCACGAACGCGGTGTTGAGGAAGTACCGTCCGATGTTCGCCTTGGACCAGGCCCGCGACCAGTTGTCGAAGTGGAGCTCGCCCGGCAGCGACCAGGGGTGGGTGAGGATGTCGCCGGAGGTCTTGAACGAGCTCCACAGGGCCCACAGCAGGGGCACGCCCACCATGAGCGCCCAGACCAGGAGGAACACGTGCGAGAAGGCGTTGAGCACGCCGCCCTCGCTGCTGCGCCACTTCCAGCGGGCGGCGCTGGCCGTCGGCCGGGACGACTGCTCGCCGTCCACCTTCAGGGTTTCGGTCGTCATCGCGCCATCCCTAGAATTCGATGCGCTCGCGGCGCGAGAGCCGCATGCTGAGAATGGCGAACACCAGGGTCACGATCAGCATCGCGACACCCATGGCCGCGGCCATTCCGTACTGGCTGTTGTCCCGGAACGCCGTCTTGTAGAGCAGCAGCGGCACCACGTCGGTGGATTCGTCGGGGCCGCCGACGTTGACGGACATCAGCTGCACGTAGATGAAGGCGTCCATGGCGATGATGCCCATGTAGACCCAGGCGGTGGCCACCGTGTCGCGCAGCAGCGGCAGGGTGATCCGGAAGAACGTCTTGACCCGTGAGGCGCCGTCCAGGAGCGCCGCCTCGTAGATCTCGCCCGGGATGGAGGCCATGCCGGCGGAGAACAGCACGACGTAGAAACCGACGTTGGCCCACACCATGACGACCATGATGCAGATCAGCGCGATGCTGGAGTCGCCGAGCCAGGACTGCTGGAGCGAGCTCAGACCGATGCTCGAAAGCAACGAGTTGAGCATCCCGTTCTCGGTGTCGGGGTTGTAGATCTGCTGCCACAGGATCGCGATGATCGTGATCGAGAGGACCTGCGGGAAGAAGAAGATCACCTTGTAGAGGCCGGAGCCCCGCACGCCGGCGACCCCCGCAGAACCCCTGCGACGGCCGCCGACATTGAGCATGAAGGCGAAGAAGAGACCGAAGGCCAGCGTCACGACCGGCACGCAGAGGAGCAGAAGGACGTTGTGCCACAACGCCTTCCAGAAGAGGTCGTTGTGGATCAGCTTCTGGTAGTTGTCAAGACCGATGAAGTTCTTCTCGGGGGTCAGTCCGCTCCAGCTCGTCATCGAAATCTGGAAGTCCTGGAGGAACGGCGAGATCACGAGGACCCCGTAGAGCGCCAGGGGAATTGCCAGGAATCCGATGATGAACCGGTACTTGCCGTGTCGCATGTCGCCGGTCGCTCTCGTCTCAGCCAGTGGGGTTAAGCAGCCTCGTCAGAGGTGCTTGAACTTCGGGACGGAGGAATCCTTCTTGGTGTCGTCCGAGGCCTTCTGGGCCTTGTCCATCCACTCGGTGGCCTTGATCTTGCCGGTGAGCAGGTCCAGGGTCAGGTTGCCGATGGTCTCGTTGTTCAGCTTCTTGTACCAGTCCTGGATCCGTGCGTTGAGGACGTTGGGGCCTGCCGCCTTCAGCGCGGCGTTCGCCGAGGTCAGGCCCGGTGTCAGGGTGAGGCCGTCGGCGGCGCCCTGAACACAGGTCAGCGACTTGACGGCGTTGGTGAAGTTGGTGGTCTGCTTCTTGCTGAGCATGATGCGCAGCAGTTCCATGCCACCGGTGGGGTTCTTGCCGTCCTTGGCCACGATGAAGGGCTCGCCGGCCGCCGCGTACAGGGTACCGAAGGGCAGCTTGTCGCCCGGGCCGGAGCCGATGAGGGAGCCGACCGCGAGGTCGAAGTCCTTCGGCATGGTGGGCGCGGCCTCGTTCTCGACCCAGGAGCCGTCGGCCACCATCGCGGCGCGGCCCTGCGTCCAGGCGGTCTGCATCTGGATGTGCGTCATGCCCTCGGAGCCCTGCAGGAAGTACTTCTGCCCGGCGAGCTCCTCGTAGTACGAGACGACTTCCTTGACCGCGTCGGTCTTGAAGGCGCCGTCGTCGAGGTTGTCGATCGCGTTGAGCGCCTCCTTGCCGCCGACCTTGCCGATCTGGTGCAGCAGGTCGAACAGCACGTAGTACGGGTACTTGCCCGGGTACGTGAAGGGCGCGATGCCCGCGGCCTTGATCTTCTTGCAGAGCGCCAGCATGTCCGAGAAGGTCTGGGGGTACGTCCAGCCCTTGTCCTTGAACAGCTTGTTGGAATAGAAGGTGCCGTAGACCGTGAACGCGTAGTTGAACGCGTACATCTCCGGGGAACCGAACTGGCCCTGCTCGATGGTGCCGGCGATCAGGACGTCGCGGACCTTCTTCGAGGGGTCGTCGATGGTCGGCGCGTCCAGGAGCGGGGTGAGGTCCTGGAGCTTGCCGGTCTTGGCGAGGGCCGCGGTGTCGAGGTTGTCGGCGCCGGAGTTGTCCATGAAGTCCGGCGGGGTGCTGCCGGCGAAGCGCGGCTGGAGCTTCGGCCCGATGGCCTGCGTGCCGGTGTGCTTGACCGTGATGCCGTACTTGGCGTTGTAGTCGGCCTCGGCGGACTTGATGTAGTCGTCGCCGAAGCCGCCCTTGAAGACGAACGCCTCAAGAGCCGTGCCCTTGTTGACACCCAGCGGGTTGTCCGCCGACTTGGTCCCCTGCGAGCTGGGCTTCTTGGTGGTGTCACCGCTGTCGGAACTGGCACACGCGCTCAGCAGTGACGTCGCCGGCACTGCCAGCAGACCGATTGCCATGGCCCGCTTGAGTGCGTCACGGCGGTTGATCTCGGATCCCATGCTCAAGTCCTCGCCTTCTCCAGGACTCATGCGGTGCAGCGGAATCCGCCGGCGCCCGCGAACAGTTGAAGCGTGAGTGATGACGTACATCCATCGCGGAGGCTGCCCGGTCCCGGGCCGACCGGCCCGCACGCGGTTCCCCCCGCCCGCGTTCAGCGGGTTGCCCGGACGCCGACAGGTATAGTCCACTTCCCGTCAACTGAGCAAGATCGAAAGCAGGGTTGGCCGTCAGTCTTTCCCGAGTTGAGACCTCGCGGATATATCCGTTGGTACGTACCAATGCGGATGAGGGTGCTCCTTTTGCCGCGCATTACACACCTTGACGCCTGCATTGCCCCGTTGATTCAAGCCACCCATTCCGTCTCAACGCCCTTGACACCGCCTGGCACTTGCCGCGCTACTGGATCCTGCGTTTTCACTCTGACAACGTTGTCCACCTCGCATCCGCCGGTCACCTCCGGCGTGCGTCGAAGGAAAGGGCCCGCATGCTGCCCAGATCCCGGTACCGCCGAGGACCGGCGGCCGCCCTCGTGGCGGCCTCGTTCCTGCTCGTAGTGACGGCGCAGTCGGCCGTCGGCGCGCCGTCCGCGACGGCCCGGCCGCCCGCCGACGGCCGCTTCAGCACCTCGTTCGAAACCGGCCAACCCCAGCCCGACTGGACCAATTCCGTCGATACGGACCGTGCCGGGAACAAGCGGGCGTCGGGTGTCGACGGCGGCTTCGCCAGCGGCATACCGGGCAATGTGACCGACAAGGTCACCGCCGTGCGGGCCAGCGCCGAGAACACCGACGGCGGGGAGGTGAAGGAGAACCTCATCGACGGTCAGGCCGGCACGAAATGGCTGGCCTTCCAGCCGACAGCTTGGCTCGAATTCGATCTGTCCGAACGGGTGAAGACGGTCGCCTATGCATTGACGTCCGCCAACGACGCGCCCGAACGCGACCCCAAGAACTGGACCCTCCAGGGCTCGCTCGACGGCAAGGAGTGGAAGACCCTGGACAGCCGCACCGGCGAGAGCTTCAAGGACCGCGGCCAGACCACGACGTACGACGTCGCCAACACCACCGCGTACGACCACTACCGCCTGGAGATCACCGCCAACGGCGGCGCGCCCATCACCCAGCTCGCCGATATCCAGTTCTCCAACGGCGATACCAGCACCCCCGTCCCCCCGGACATGCTGACCGTCACCGGCCGCGGGCCCGGCGGTTCCCCCACCGCCAAGGCGAACGCGGGGTTCACCGGTGTCCGCGCGCTGCGGTACGCCGGTACCCACAAGCCCGGCGGCCGCGCCTACTCGTACAACAAGGTCTTCGACGTGAACACGCGCGTCGGCCGGGACACCGAGCTCGACTACAAGATCTTCCCGTCGATGACGGAGACCGACCTCACCTACCCGGCCACCAACGTGTCCGTGGACCTCGCCTTCACCGACGGCACCTATCTGAGTGACCTGAAGGCCGTCGACGCGCACGGCGGCCTCCTCTCCCCGCAGGGGCAGGGCACCGCGAAGACGCTCTACGTCAACCAGTGGAACCAGGTGTCCTCGGTGATCGGCGCCGTCGCCGCCGGCAAGACGGTCGACCGGATCCTGGTGGCGTACGACTCCCCCAAGGGCCCCGCCAAGTTCCAGGGCTGGCTCGACGACCTCTCCATCGCGCCGAAGAAGACCGAGAAGCCGCTCGCCCACCTCTCGGACTACGCGCTGACCACCCGCGGCACCAACTCCAGCGGCTCCTTCTCGCGCGGCAACAACTTCCCCGCGACGGCGGTCCCCAACGGCTTCAACTTCTGGACGCCGGTCACCAACGCGGGCTCGCAGGACTGGCTGTACGACTACGCCCGGCGCAACAACGCCGACAACCTGCCCACGCTCCAGGCGTTCAGCGCCAGCCACGAGCCGAGCCCCTGGATGGGTGACCGGCAGACCTTCCAGGTCATGCCGTCGGCGGCGGCCGGCACCCCCGACGCCTCCCGGACCGCCCGCGCGCTGCCCTTCCGGCACGAGAACGAGACCGCCAAGCCGTACTACTACGGCGTCACCTTCGAGAACGGCCTCAAGACCGAGATCACGCCCACCGACCACGCGGCGATGATGCGGTTCACCTATCCCGGTGACGACGCGAGCATCGTCCTCGACAACGTCACCAACCAGGGCGGCCTCACCCTGGACCCGGCGACCTCCTCCTTCACCGGCTACTCGGATGTGAAGAGCGGCCTGTCGGCCGGGGCCGGACGGCTCTTCGTGTACGGCGTCTTCGACGCGCCCGTCACCGCGAGCGGCAAGCTGCCCGGCGGCGGGGGCGCCGACGTCACCGGCTACGCGCGCTTCAAGCCGGGCAAGGACCGCACCGTCACCCTGCGCCTGGCAACCTCCCTCATCAGCGTGGACCAGGCGAAGGCGAACCTCGCCGCCGAGATCCCCGCGAAGGCCCGCTTCGACACGGTCAAGGACCGGGCACGGCAGGCCTGGGACACGATCCTCGGCCGCATCGAGGTCGAGGGCGCCTCGCACGACGAGCTGACCACCCTCTACTCCTCGCTCTACCGCCTCTACCTCTACCCCAACTCCGGTTCGGAGAAGGCCGGTTCGAAGCTCCAGTACGCCAGCCCGTTCGTACCGAAGACCGGCGAGGACACCCCGACCCACACCGGGTCGAAGGTCGTCGACGGCTCCGTGTACGTCAACAACGGGTTCTGGGACACCTACCGCACGACGTGGCCGGCCTACTCGCTGCTCACTCCCAAGAAGGCCGGCGAGATGGTCGACGGCTTCGTGCAGCAGTACAAGGACGGCGGCTGGATCTCCCGCTGGTCCTCGCCCGGTTACGCGGACCTCATGACCGGCACCAGCTCGGACGTGGCCTTCGCCGACGCCTATGTGAAGGGCGTGAAGTTCGACGCGGAGGCCGCCTATGAGGCGGCCCTGAAGAACGCCACGGTGGCGCCGCCCTCCTCGGGCGTGGGCCGCAAGGGCATGGACACCTCCCCCTTCCTGGGCTACGCCCCGACCTCCACACCGGAAGGCCTGTCCTGGTCGATGGAGGGGTACGTCAACGACTACGGCCTGGCGAAGATGGGCCAGGCGCTGTACGAGAAGACCCAGAAGCCCCGCTACAAGGAGGAGTCGGCGTACTTCATGGGCCGCGCCCAGAACTACGTCAAGCTCTTCGACGCCAAGGCCGGGTTCTTCCAGGGCAAGGACGCGAACGGCAAGTGGCGTCTGGGCAGCGCCAGTTACGACCCCCGCGTATGGGGTTACGACTACACCGAGACCGACGGCTGGGGTTACGCCTTCACCGCCCCGCAGGACTCCCGGGGTCTGGCCAACCTCTACGGTGGCCAGGACGGTCTCGCCAAGAAGCTCGACACCTACTTCTCGACGCCGGAGACCGCCTCGCCCGAGCTGGCCGGCTCCTACGGCGGCGTCATCCACGAGATGACCGAGGCGCGGGACGTGCGGATGGGCCAGTACGGCCACTCCAACCAGGTCGCGCACCACGTCACGTACATGTACGACGCGGCGGGACAGCCCTACAAGGCGCAGGAGAAGATCCGCGAGGTGTTGCGGCGCCTCTACAACGGCAGTGAGATCGGGCAGGGTTATCACGGCGACGAGGACAACGGCGAGCAGTCGGCCTGGTATGTGTTCTCCGCGCTCGGCTTCTACCCGCTGGTGATGGGCAGCGGTGAGTACGCGATCGGCTCGCCCCTGTTCACCAAGGCGACCGTGCATCTGGAGAACGGCCGCGACCTGGTCGTGAAGGCGCCGAAGAACAGCACGTCCAACGTGTATGTGCAGTCCCTGAAGGTGAACGGGAAGGCGTGGAAGTCCACGGCGCTCCCGCACGACCTACTGGCGCGCGGCGGCACGCTCGACTTCACGATGGGCCCGAAGCCCTCGGCGTGGGGCACCGGCAAGAACGCGGCTCCGGTCTCCGTCACCCAGGACGACAAGGTGCCCACGCCGCCAGGCGACGCGATCACCGGCTCCGGCCCGCTGTTCGACAACTCATCGTCCACATCAGGTGAGGTGACCTCGGTGGAGCTGCCGGTGGCGGGGCCGACGCGGGCGCTCCAGTACACGCTCACCTCGGCGGACCGCGCCAAGGCACCGGCCTCCTGGACGCTGCAGGCATCCGCCGACGGCTCGACGTGGAAGGACGTCGACCGGCGGTCGGGCGAGTCGTTCGGCTGGGACCGCCAGACCCGGGTCTTCTCGGTCCGCTCCCCCGGCGCGTACCCGCACTACCGGTTGGTGAGCGGGGGCGGCGCGGCGACGCTCGCGGAGGTCGAACTGCTGTCCTGACCCGTCGCACGGCGTTCGCACCGCGTTCGCACACCTCATCTCCCTTGTGTCCCAAAGCGGTTGAGTTGTGAAGATGCCGTGCGGTGCAGGCGGTGGTGCGGTACGACTCATGGGTCGTACCGCATTCAACCGTGATGCGCTTTTCACCGAAGGAGCACTACGTGGCCCACCTCAAGGTCCGTACGAGTGGCAGGGCACTCTCCCGCTTCGCCGCGGCCGCGATAGCCACCGCCCTGGTCGCCGCGGGCGCCGGCGCGGCGTCGGCCGACGGCTCCGCCCCGGCCCACCCGCTGCCGAACATGCCGGCACTCACCGTCCCGCACGCCAGGAGCCTCGCGGTCGCGGCCGATCCGGCCCCCGCCGCGAGCCCGGTCTTCCCGCTCCTCGGCTTCGACAACACCGGGGACGAGTGGGCGTACGGGCCCGACGGCAACGGCGGTCTGACGGCCCGGGTGGAGGAGGGCAGCCTGCCGAACGTACGCAACGACGCGTTCGTCGACAACAACGCGGACGGCTACCTCGACGGCGAATGGCAGTGGAACAACGACGGGACGCTGCACTACCTCGTCGACTACAACACCCCGGACCAGCTGATCGGCGGCGGCTGGAACATCTACGACACGGAGCTCTCCCCGGGCAACCTCGGCGGCGCCCAGGGGTACGACATCATCGCGCGGGACAGCGCGGGCGTCCTGTGGATCTACCTCGGCTACGGCGACGGCACCGTGACCAGCCGCACCAAGGTCGGCGCCGGCTGGGACGCCTACACCCAGATCGCCGGCAAGGGCGACCTCGACGGCGACGGCAAGGCCGACATCGTCGCCCGCGACACGGCGGGCGTGCTCTGGTTCTACAAGGGAACGGGCAACTACAACGCGCCCTTCGCGCCCCGTACGAAGATCGGCGCCGGGTGGAACATGTTCAACACCCTCGTCTCCACCGGCGATGTGGACCTGGACGGAAAGACCGACCTGCTCGCCCGGGACACCAACGGCGGCCTGTGGCTCTACAAGGGAACCGGCAACGCCGCGGCCCCCTACCAGCCCCGCGTACAGATCGGCACGAGCTACAACATCTACCGTCTGATGACGTCCTGACGCATCGGCGCACCCGCACACCCACAGACGGCAGGGCCGCACCCCCACCCGGGAGTGCGGCCCTGCCGTCGTCAGGCCGGGCGGGGGTGACTACCACGGTCGCGGAGCCCGAACCGCCGCTCCGGCCCCTCATGCAACGTGTTAAACATCCAATTTCCTTGCACCTTAAACCCGTTGACTAGTGAAGATGCTGTGCAACGATCAAGGCGGTGCGGTGCGGCTTTCGGGGCGTACCGCATCCATGGTTGATGCGATCCATTGAAGGAGCATTTTCGTGGCCAAACTCAAGGGCCTCAAGCGCGGCAAGGCGCTCTCCCGCTTCGGCGTGGCGGCGATAGCCGCGGCGCTGGTCACCGCGGGCGCCGGCACGGCGTCGGCCGACGGCGTCTCTGCGGCTCACTCCCTGCCGAAGGCGCCGTCGCGCGCCTCTCAGGCCCCGCACGCCAAGAGCCTCGCCGCCACGGCCGCGGCGGCGAACGCCTCCAACCCGGTCTTCCCGCTGCTCGGCGTCGACAACGCCGGGGGCGCCTGGGCGTACGGTCCCAACGGGACCGGCGGCCTGGGGAGTCGTGTGTACGCGGGCTCCATGCCCTACCTCGTCAACGACGCGTTCGTCGACAACAACGGCGACGGCAACCTCGACGGCGAATGGCAGTGGGCCAACGACGGAACGCTGATCTACTTCGCCGACGAGAACGCCCCCGCCAAGGTGATCGGCGGGGGCTGGGGGATCTACAACAAGGAGCTGTCCCCCGGCAACCTCGGCGGCGCCCAGGGGTACGACATCATCGCGCGTGACAGCGCGGGCGTGCTCTGGCTGTACCTCGGCTACGGCGACGGCACCGTGACCAGCCGCATCAAGGTCGGCGCGGGCTGGGACGCCTACACCCAGATCGCCGGCAAGGGCGACCTCGACGGCGACGGCAAGGCCGACATCGTCGCCCGCGACACTGCCGGCGTGCTGTGGTTCTACAAGGGCACCGGCAACGCCACGGCACCCTTCGCATCCCGCACCAAGATCGGTGCCGGCTGGAACATGTTCAACACCCTCGTCTCCACCGGCGACGTCGACCTCGACGGCAAGACCGACCTCATCGCCCGCGACACCAACGGCGTTCTGTGGCTCTACAAGGGAACCGGCAACGCCGCATCCCCCTTCCAGCCCCGCGTCCAGATCGGCACCAGCTACAACATCTACCGCCTGATGACGTCCTGACGCCGAGGCTTCCTGACGCCATGGCGTCGTGATGCTCTGGCGCTTCGGCGTACATGCGGCAGGGCCGCACTCCCCAACCCGGGGGGTGCGGCCCTGCCGTCGTTCTGTTCCTGACTGACTGACCGGCTCGGCTGACTGACTGACTACCAGTCAGCCGGACCTGCCTGGCCCTACTTGCGGATCAGGCTGCGCAGCACGTACTGCATGATGCCGCCGTTGCGGTAGTAGTCAGCCTCACCGGGGGTGTCGATGCGGACGACCGCGTCGAACTCCACGCCCGTGTCAGTGGTGACCTTCACGGTGCGCGGGGTCGAGCCGTTGTTCAGCTCCTCGACACCGGTGAAGGAGAAGGTCTCCTCGCCGGTCAGGCCGAGCGAGGAGGCGGTGGCGCCCTCGGGGAACTGGAGCGGCAGGACGCCCATGCCGATGAGGTTCGAGCGGTGGATGCGCTCGTACGACTCGGCGATGACGGCCTTGACGCCGAGGAGCGCGGTGCCCTTGGCTGCCCAGTCGCGAGACGAGCCCGAGCCGTACTCCTTGCCCGCCAGGATGACCAGCGGGACGCCGGCGGCCTGGTAGTTCTGGGAGGCGTCGTAGATGAAGGAGACCGGGCCGCCCTCGACGGTGAAGTCGCGGGTGAAGCCGCCCTCGGTGCCCGGCGCGATCTGGTTGCGCAGGCGGATGTTGGCGAAGGTGCCGCGGATCATGACCTCGTGGTTGCCACGGCGCGAGCCGTAGGAGTTGAAGTCACGGCGCTCGACGCCGTGCTCCGTGAGGTACTTGCCGGCCGGGGTGTCGGCCTTGATCGCACCGGCCGGGGAGATGTGGTCGGTGGTGACCGAGTCGCCCAGCTTCGCGAGGACGCGGGCGCCGGAGATGTCGGAGACCGGGGTGGTCTCCATCGTCATGCCCTCGAAGTAAGGGGGCTTACGGACGTACGTCGACTCGGCGTCCCACTCGAAGGTGTTGCCGGTCGGGATGGACAGCGACTGCCACTGCGCGTCACCCGCGAAGACGTCCTGGTAGGACTTGTTGAACATGTCCTCGCCGATGGCGTTGGCCACGACGTCGTTGACCTCGGCCTCGGTGGGCCAGATGTCCTTGAGGTAGACCGGATTGCCCTCGGTGTCGTTGCCGATCGCCTCGGTCGTGATGTCGACCTTCATCGAACCGGCGATGGCGTACGCGACGACCAGCGGCGGCGACGCCAGGTAGTTCATCTTGACGTCGGGGTTGATCCGGCCCTCGAAGTTGCGGTTGCCGGAGAGCACCGAGGTGACCGCGAGGTCGTGCTCGTTGATCGCCTTCGAGATCTCCTCGTCCAGCGGACCGGAGTTGCCGATGCAGGTGGTGCAGCCGTACCCGACGAGGTTGAAGCCCATCTTGTCGAGGTACGGGGTGAGGCCGGCCTTGTCGAAGTAGTCGGTGACGACCTTCGAGCCCGGGGCGAGGGTGGTCTTGACCCACGGCTTGCGGGTCAGGCCCTTGTCCACGGCCTTCTTCGCGACGAGGGCCGCGGCGACCATGACGTACGGGTTCGAGGTGTTGGTGCACGAGGTGATCGCGGCGACGGTGACCGCGCCGTGGTCGATCTCGAAGGTGGTGCCGTCGGCGAGGGTGACCGGGGTGGGGCGGCTCGGCACGCCGTTGGTGGTGGCCGGGGCGTCGGAGGCCGGGAAGGACTCCTTGCCCGCCTCGTCGTCGTCCTCTACGTAGTTGCGCACGTCCTGGCCGAAGCGCTCGGCGGCGTTGGCGAGGACGATGCGGTCCTGCGGGCGCTTGGGGCCGGCGATGGAGGGGACGACCGTGGAGAGGTCGAGCTCCAGCTTCTCGGAGAAGTCGGGCTCGGCGGCCGGGTCGAGCCAGAGGCCCTGCTCCTTGGCGTACGCCTCGACGAGCGCGACCTGCTGGGCGTCGCGGCCGGTCAGGCGCAGGTACTTCAGCGTCTCGTCGTCGATCGGGAAGATCGCGGCGGTGGAGCCGAACTCCGGCGACATGTTGCCGATGGTGGCGCGGTTGGCGAGGCTCGTGGCCGCGACACCCTCGCCGTAGAACTCGACGAACTTGCCGACGACGCCGTGCTTGCGCAGCATCTCGGTGATGGTGAGGACGAGGTCGGTGGCGGTGGTGCCCGCGTTCAGCTCGCCGGTCAGCTTGAAGCCGACGACGCGCGGAATGAGCATCGAGACCGGCTGCCCCAGCATCGCGGCCTCGGCCTCGATGCCGCCGACGCCCCAGCCGAGCACACCGAGCCCGTTGACCATCGTGGTGTGCGAGTCGGTGCCGACGAGGGTGTCGGGGTAGGCCTGGCCGTTGCGGACCATGACCGTACGAGCGAGGTGCTCGATGTTGACCTGGTGGACGATGCCGGTGCCCGGCGGGACGACCTTGAAGTCGTCGAACGCGGTCTGGCCCCAGCGCAGGAACTGGTAGCGCTCCTTGTTGCGCCCGTACTCCAGCTCGACGTTCTGCGCGAACGCGTCCTTGGTGCCGAACTTGTCGGCGATGACGGAGTGGTCGATGACCAGCTCGGCCGGGGAGAGCGGGTTGACCTTCGCGGGGTCGCCGCCGAGCTCCTTGACGGCCTCACGCATGGTGGCGAGGTCCACGACACAGGGCACACCGGTGAAGTCCTGCATGATCACGCGAGCCGGCGTGAACTGGATCTCCTCGCTGGGCTGGGCCTGCGAGTCCCAGGTACCGAGCGACCGGATGTGGTCGGCGGTGATGTTCGCGCCGTCCTCGGTGCGGAGCAGGTTCTCCAGGAGAACCTTCAGGCTGTAAGGGAGGCGTGCGGAGCCCTCGACCTTGTCCAGCTTGAAGATCTCGTACGACTCGTCGCCCACGCGCAGCGTGCTGCGGGCGTCGAAGCTGTTCGCCGACACGACAGTCTCCTTCATTGATGTGCGCGTTCCACCACAATCCTGCCGCCACGACGTGTTGTCGATCCGCTGAGGTAAGGCTAAGTTAGGTAACCCTTACCGAGCGTCGGCTGCGATGGGCCCGCGGGGTGCCCCGTAGATATCTCGATGTCGAGATAACTCTAGTACATGGCCGCGGGTAGGTCATGCGCGGGCGAGCCGTACCGCTCCCGCGCGGGGCCCTGGCGGCGCAGGGGGGCCGCTCGGCTCGGCTCGATACGACCGCCGCCGCTCACCCGCGGTCGGCCGTGTGCGGCTGCCGCATCGCGTGCGAAGGCGCACGAGGCGCCCGCGGGCCCGGCCAGGCTGGCCCGGCCAGGCCGGCCTGGCCGCGCGCGCCTGCTGCACCGCGCACGAAGGCACACGGCTGGGCGCCGGGGGCGCTTTCGGGGCCCCGATTGGGCGCACCCGGCCGGGGAGGGCGGCCGGAAGCCGCGCATCGACCCCGTGATCCACTGCCGCTCATGCCACTCCTGCTGCTCGACCTCGACAACACCCTGGTCGACCGCGACGCGGCCTTCCGCGCAGCCGTCGCCTGCTTCCTCGCCGAGCACGGGCTGCCCGCCCGCGACCTCACCTGGGCGATGGACACCGATGCCGGCGGCTACACCCCGCGTCACGAAGTCGCCGACGACGCGGCCGCGGCGATCGAGCAGGCCGTGCGGGCGTCGCGATAACGCCCAGCCGGCCGCACCGGGGCCCCCGCCGAACCAGCCGCACCGGCCGTACCCGGCCCTCCGCCGAACCGGCCGCCCCCGGCCGCACCCGGACCCCCGCCGAACCAGCCGCACCGCCCGCACCGCCCGAATGCACCCCCCGCCCGCCCGCTTGACGGATCGACACGCCTCCGAGCCGGCCACGCGGACACCTCGCGTGCGACACGTACGACACGCCCAAAATCCGTAAAACATCTCATCCCGAACGGACCACTCCATTTGCCGCCCCCGCAGGGAAAGCGCAGGATCGGAGGTGACGGGCCCTCACCCCGATGGCCCAGCCCGGCGCGAGCGGCATCTCATATCTGAGATAACCTGCCCCTATGGCAGACGACTACCTCGTACGCATCGGCAAGCTCATCCGTGACGCCCGGCAGCACCGGGGCTGGACACAGACACAGTTGGCCGAGGCTCTGGGCACCAGCCAGAGCGCCGTGAACCGCATCGAGCGGGGGAATCAGAACATCAGCCTTGAGATGATCGCGCGCATCGGGGAAGCGCTCGACAGTGAAATCGTCTCGCTCGGCTACGCCGGCCCCATGCACCTGCGGGTCGTGGGCGGCCGCCGCCTGTCGGGCTCGATCGACGTCAAGACGAGCAAGAACGCCTGTGTCGCGCTCCTTTGCGGCTCGCTGCTCAACAAGGGCCGCACCGTGCTGCGTCGCGTGGCCCGCATCGAAGAGGTCTACCGGCTCCTGGAAGTCCTCAACTCCATTGGTGTGCGCACCCGTTGGATCAACGAGGGCACCGACCTGGAGATCGTGCCGCCGGCCCGGCTCGACCTCGACGCGATGGACGCGGACGCGGCCCGCAGGACCCGCTCGATCATCATGTTCCTCGGCCCGCTGCTGCACCGCGAGGACCGCTTCCGGCTGCCGTACGCCGGCGGCTGCGACCTCGGCACCCGCACCATCGAGCCGCACATGATCGCCCTGCGCCGGTTCGGCCTCGACATCACGGCGACCGAGGGGATCTACCACGCCGAGGTGGAACGCACCGCACCCGACCGCCCGATCGTCCTGACCGAACGCGGCGACACCGTCACCGAGAACGCGCTGCTCGCGGCCGCCCGCAACGCGGGTGTCACGGTCATCCGCAACGCGTCCTCCAACTACATGGTCCAGGACCTGTGCTTCTTCCTGGAGGCGCTGGGCGTTCGGGTCGACGGCATCGGCACCACGACGCTGACCGTGCACGGCATCGCCGACATCGACGTGGACGTCGACTACTCCCCCTCGGAGGACCCGGTCGAGGCGATGAGCCTGCTGGCCGCGGCCGTCGTCACCGAGTCCGAGCTGACGATCCGCCGGGTCCCGGTGGAGTTCCTGGAGATCGAGCTCGCGGTCCTGGAGGAGATGGGCCTCGACCACGACCGCACCGAGGAGTACCCCGCCGACAACGGGCGCACCCGCCTGATCGACCTCACCGTACGGCCCTCCAAACTGGAGGCGCCGATCGACAAGATCCACCCGATGCCGTTCCCCGGCCTCAACATCGACAACGTGCCGTTCTTCGCGGCGATCGCGGCGTCGGCCCAGGGCCAGACGCTCATCCACGACTGGGTCTACGACAACCGCGCGATCTACCTCACGGACCTCAACCGCCTCGGCGGCCGTCTCCAACTCCTCGACCCGCACCGCGTCCTGGTGGAGGGCCCCACCCGCTGGCGCGCCGCAGAAATGATGTGCCCCCCGGCCCTGCGCCCCGCCGTGGTGGTCCTCCTCGCCATGATGGCGGCCGAGGGCACGTCGGTGCTGCGGAACGTGTACGTCATCAACCGCGGCTACGAGGACCTGGCGGAGCGCCTCAACTCGGTGGGCGCGCAGATCGAGATCTTTCGCGACATCTAGGGAACTGGACATCCCCAGAAAATCGCGATCATTCGCTTTGAGTGTGCAACGCGTCCTCTGACCTGCGCAGACGCCTGCTCCTGGTATCCCGTGGCCAACCCCGCCCAGGAAAGCACTCCGTGAAGACCGCGAAGTAACAGATCCTGCGTAAAAACCGGCGGAGATATCCACAAGGACGTCTCCGCCGGTTTTGTGTGCCCCGTCTGCGGCTGAGGAAGGATCACGAAGGGCAGGTCGCCGGCCTCGGCCCTGTCCTGGCCGATGGACAGACCGCCGTAATTGTCAATGGCGGTGAACCGAACAGGGGGGCACCCGTTCGAATAACTCTGCTTCGGGAAACGACACAGGTACAGGCCATACGAGGCGCCCTGTACAGGGGTTTGCGCGCCTCTTAATCTGAGGCAGAACCCCACGAAGGAGACGCAGATGCGCCGGAAGATCGCCTCCACGCTCGCCACGCTCGCCCTGCTGGGGGGCGCGACCCTCGCCACCACTACCCCGGCCCACGCCGCCAACTGCGGGTACTTCGTAAGCTACGGCAACTCGTACTACAACCACTGCACTTCGGACGGCAGCATCATCGACATTCACATCGATGTCGTCCTGGGCTGGGACAAGAACCGCTGTGTCTCCCCCGGCGTGACCTACCTCGGCCCGGCGACGAAAATCCGCAACGCCTGGTACACCGGCCACCTCTGCTGATGGCTCCCGCGCCTTAACGGGCGGCGCACGTCGAACGGCGGCCGGGACTACCGGCCCGACCAGGTGACGGCCAACGCCCAACCCGACTGGTACATGGGCTACTCCGAAGGTCTGATCCGCATCATGCCGGGCTGGGAGATCAACCTCTGGGGTCATACTCTCCAACTCGGCGTGTTCATCCCGCTGATCATCTTCCCGACCATCCTTCTGACGCTGTGGCTGTATCCGTTCCTTGAGGCCTGGATCACCGGCGACCATCGCGAACACCACATCACGGAGCGCCCCCGCAACAATCCGACACGTACCGCGTTCGGTGCTGCCTGGACCGCCGAATACCTGCTCCTGCTGCTTGGCGGCGGCAACGACTTGCTGGCGACGCACGTCCACCTCTCGATCAACGTGATCACGTGGGCCGCCCGGATCGGCTTCTTCGTAGTACCGGTCCTGACGTTCGTCATCGCCAAAAGGGTCTGCCTCGGGCTCCAGCGCCGCGACAAGGAAAAAGTGGAGCACGGCCGGGAGACCGGCCGCATCAAGCGCCTGTCGCACGGCGAGTTCGTCGAGCTCTACTTCGGTGACGAGTCCCAGATCACCAAGACCACTCCTGAGCAGTACAGGAAGCACGTCACCAGCGATCACCACTGATCGAACACCACACGTGGTCGAGCCCGGGGCGCCGAAGACGACCTGCGTAACCTCGGCGTACCACGGGCAGCCGTGACAGCCGGCGGCCGCTCGGCGGAGCGCGGGATGCCGCCGGGCGCAGGCACGGAGGGGCGCGCCCCTCCGGCTTCGTCCTTGTCCGGTTCCGTCACGGCGCCTCCTCCTCGAAGCAGCTTCGCACCGCTCCGGGACAGGGGCATGGGAGGCCCCACCGAGCTCGTCTGACGAGTTCGGGCTCGCCGAAGCGCCGCCGCTCCCTGGGCGGCTGGGGCCTGTCCGCGGAGGCCTACGCCATGGCGGCGCCCCAGCCGGGCGGCCTCGCGCAGCGGCGGCGAGGCCACGCGAATCCACCTTGACCAGGCCTCTTGCGCGGGCGATAGTTGCGCGCCGAACCGAATCGAGCGGTCGGTGGATTCATCTGGGGTGGGGAAACCATGCAGGCCGAGCACGACATAGTCATGTCCGCGTACGCGGAGGAGCACCTTCGGGCGGGGCGGTTCGCCGCGGCGCGGCGCGTCGCCCGGAGCGCGCTGACCGCGGAGGGGCCCGACGCCCGGCTGTTCCTGGTGCTCGGCCGGGCCCACGCGGGCGAGAACGACGACGAGCACGACGACCGGGCGGAGGCCGCCTACCGCGAGGGCCTGGAAGCCTTCCCTGACGACCTCGACCTCTTGGCCGCCTACGCCGAACTGTGCCTGGCCAGCGACTACATGGACCGTCCCGTCCGGCATCGGCGCGGCCCCGAACTGGCCGCCCGTATAAGCGAGTTGGCTCCGGGCTCGGCCCAGGCGCTGCGCGTGGAGCAGCGCGGGCCAGGGGGCCGGGGCCCGAGGCCGCCGTCGGCGTCGCGGACGCAGCTGCATGACGTCCGTCTGGCCCTGGCCGCCGTCGGCGACCCCGCCTCGGCGGCCGCGCGGGCCGCGATCCAGGCGCAGGCCCGCCCCGGGGACGACCGCCTGGCCGTTCTCGCCGAGACCCTCGCCGCGCTCGACCGCCCGGGACGCGGGCCGCTGCGCTGGATGGTGCGGGCCCCCGTGCGCAGGGCACTTGTGCACGGCGCCTGGTGCATCGCGTGGCTCCTGGCCGTCCCGGCGCTGCACCTTCCGGGCTGGACGAGACTCGCCGTCTTCGCCTTCCTCCCGGCGACCTTGTCACTGAACGCCCTCCTGCGGGGCGCCCGCGCCCGAGCGGCCGCCCGTCCTCCAACGCCTGCGGCCGACACCCCCGTGGCCCCGGCGTTCCCCGCGTTGCCGCCCGTCCCGACGTACAGCCGGCGTGAACTGACGGCCGGTATCGCGATCCTCGTCGCCGTGGTGGCGACGGGCACGGTGTCGGGCATCTGGAGCTACCGGCAGTACGCCGCATACCCCCGCTACACCGTGTCGGCGCCCGACCGCTTCCAGGGGGTGGAGCGCCAGGACACGAGTCCGGCCCGCGTCCGCCTGCAGGCGATCGCGCCGGATCTGGCGGAGGGCGGCGGCCAGTCGTTCGCCTACGTGTACGGGCCGGATCCCGATCAGCCGGCGCTCATGGTGTGGGGTGCGACGGGCGACTTCCACGACGCACCCGCCGACACGTTCGGCGACATGCAACGGTTCACGGACGCGACCGGGCGCCCGGTGCACGCGACGTGGACCGCCGACCCCGGCCGCCTCGGCGGTTCGGTGCGGTGCGTCTCGTACGACGTGGCCACCAGCCCCATGGTGAACTGCACCTGGGTGGACAAGGGCAGCGTGGGCGCCGTGTACTTCGCCGACGAGGGCCTGTCCCACGAGGCGGCGGCGGCGCTCGCCCGTTCGGTGCGCGAGGCCGTCCTGCATTTGGAGTCCGACAGCGGGACCGAGGCGTAGCCGCCCGCCCGGTGAAGGCGCGTGCGGCGAGGAGGCGCGCGGGGCACCAACAGCTGGCCTACATTAGGTTAGGCTTAGCTAAGTTACGCGGCGGGCTTTCCGCGCTCCTGCGTCGGTGAACCCACAGAATGGACGAACATGACCGTACGGGTCGCGGTGGCCGGGGCCAGCGGATACGCGGGAGGGGAGCTGCTGCGCCTGCTGGCTTCGCACCCCGGCGTCGAGGTCGGCGCGGTGACCGCGCACAGCAGTGCGGGGCGCCGACTCGGGTCCGTACAGCCGCAGTTGGCGGAGTTCGCGGATCGGGTCCTGCTTGACACCCACGCCGAGTCGTTGCGCGGGCACGACGTCGTCTTCCTCGCACTCCCCCACGGCCAATCCGCCGCTCTGGCCACCGAGTTGGAGCCCAGCACGCTCATAGTGGACTGCGGGGCCGACTTCCGGCTGCGCGACCCGGCCGCCTGGGAGCGTTTCTACGGCTCCGCCCACGCCGGGACCTGGCCGTACGGGCTGCCCGAACTCCCGGGCGCCCGGGCCGGGTTGCGCGGTGCTACGCGCATCGCGGTGCCGGGCTGCTATCCGACCGCCGTCACCCTGGCCCTGTTCCCCGCCTTCGCCGCCGCCCTCGTCGAACCCGAGGCCGTCGTCGTGGCCGCCAGTGGGGCCTCCGGCGCCGGGCGTTCGCTCGCGCCGCACCTGCTCGGCTCCGAAGTGATGGGCTCCATGAGCCCGTACGGAGTCGGCGGCGGCCACCGGCACACCCCGGAGCTGGCGCAGAACCTGTCGCTCGCGGCCGGCGAGCCCGTGACGGTGTCCTTCACCCCGACCCTGGCTCCCATGCCGCGCGGCATCCTCGCCACCTGCTCGGCCCGGCTGCGCCCCGGAGTCGCCGCGTCGGGACGGGACGACGAGGTGCGCGCGGTGTTCGAGGCCGCGTACGCCGACGAGCCGTTCGTACGGATGCTGCCGCCCGGCCAGTGGCCCTCCACCGCCGCCGTCCTCGGGTCGAACACCGCCCAGGTGGCGATCGCCGTGGACCCCGACGCCCGCAGGCTGATCTGCGTGAGCGCCATCGACAACCTGACGAAGGGCACCGCCGGTGGCGCCGTGCAGAGCATGAACATCGCCCTCGGCCTGCCCGAAGAGCTGGGCCTGCCCACGAATGGAGTGGCTCCGTGAGTGTCACCGCCGCCCGCGGATTCCTCGCCTGCGGAGTACGCGCAGGCCTGAAGGAATCCGGTGAACCGGACCTCGCCCTGGTCGTGAACCGGGGACCCGCACGCGCCGCGGCCGGTGTCTTCACCTCCAACCGCGTGCAGGCCGCACCCGTCCGCTGGTCGCGCCGCACGCTCGCCGCCGGCCGGATATCCGCCGTCGTGCTCAACTCCGGTGGCGCGAACGCCTGCACGGGGCCCGGTGGAGCCGACGACACCCGGCTGATGGCCGAACGGACCGCGCAC
Source organism: Streptomyces sp. NPDC048361 (assembly GCF_040651795.1). Classification (NCBI taxonomy): domain Bacteria; kingdom Bacillati; phylum Actinomycetota; class Actinomycetes; order Kitasatosporales; family Streptomycetaceae; genus Streptomyces; species Streptomyces sp. NPDC048361. The sequence continues at coordinate 84,441 of NZ_JBEZKW010000011.1, read as the reverse complement.
GAGGTGGGTGTCGACCCGGACGAGGTCGCGGTGTGTTCCACGGGCCTGATCGGGGTCCGGCTTCCCATGGACCGGGTGACGGCCGGCATCACCACCGCCGCGACCCGGCTCTCGGCGCGGGGCGGCGAGGATGCTGCCGTCGCGATCAAGACGACGGACTCCGTCCACAAGACCGCGGTGTCCACGGGCGACGGCTGGACGGTGGGCGGCATGGCGAAGGGCGCGGGCATGCTCGCCCCTGGCCTGGCCACCATGCTCGTCGTCCTGACCACGGACGCCGACGCCGGCGCCGACGTCCTCGACTCGGCACTGCGCGAGGCGGTACGCACCACCTTCGACCGGGTCGACTCCGACGGCTGCATGTCCACCAACGACACCGTGCTGCTGCTCGCATCGGGCGCCTCGGGCGTCACGCCCGATCCCGTGGCGCTCACCGCGGCCGTGCACTCCGTCTGCCAGGACCTGGCGCGTCAGTTGATCGCGGACGCCGAGGGCGCGTCCAAGGAGATCGAGGTGGCGGTCGTCGGCGCGGCATCGGAGGCGGACGCCGTCGAGGTGGGCCGCTCCGTGGCCCGCAACAACCTTCTCAAGTGCGCGTTGCACGGCGAAGACCCCAACTGGGGACGGGTGTTGTCCGCCATCGGCACGACGTCGGCGGCCTTCGACCCGGACCGCCTCGACGTGGCGATCAACGGCGTGTGGGTGTGCCGGGACGGCGCCGAGAACGAACCCCGCGACCAGGTCGACCTGACCGGCCGTCACATCGGCATCACCGTGGACCTCCGCTCCGGCGACTCATCGGCCGTCCTCTGGACCAACGACCTGACGGCCGAGTACGTCCACGAGAACAGCGCGTACAGCTCGTGAGCGGGACGGGGACGGCGAAGCCCGCCGCCATACCTGGTGCCAAGCCCGGCATACGGGCTCTCGCAGCCGAGGCGTCGGCGCCGGCGCCCGGGTTGTCGACAGCGATCGCGGCGCCGGCGCCCGCGCCGGACGCACCCGCCATGCCATGGCTGGAGGAACTCCAGGGGCGCACGGTCGTCGTGAAGTTCGGCGGGAACGCCATGGTGGACCCGGCGCTGCACCGTACGTTCGCCCAGGACGTGGTGGAGCTGTGGCACGCGGGGCTGCGGCCCGTGGTGGTGCACGGCGGCGGACCGCAGATCAGCGCGTTGCTCGACCGGCTCGGCCTGGAGGTCCGCTTCGAGGCGGGGCTGCGGGTGACCACGCCGGAGACGATGGACGTCGTCCGCATGGTGCTCACCGGCCGGGTCCAGCGGGATCTCGTCGGAGCCATCAACGCCCACGGACCGTTCGCCGTGGGCCTGTCGGGCGAGGACGCGCACACGATGACCGCCGTGCGCCGGGCGGCCCTGGTGGACGGCCGGCCGGTGGACATCGGTCTGGTCGGCGACATCGTGGCCGTGGAGGCCGCGACGATCAGCACGCTCCTCGAACAGGGCCGCATCCCCGTCGTCTCGCCCGTCGCGCGCGGCGAGGACGGTCAGATCTACAACGTCAACGCCGACCTCGCGGCCTCGGCGCTGGCCGTGGCCCTCGGCGCGGACCGGCTGATGGTCATGACCGACGTCGAGGGTCTGTACGCGGACTGGCCGCACAGCACCGACGTCGTCGGCCGCCTGAACGCGACCGAACTGGCCGCGCTGCTCCCGGAGTTGGCCAGCGGCATGCTGCCCAAGATGGAGGGCTGCCTGCGGGCGGTCCGGGCGGGGGTCGGCCGTGCGCAGGTCATCGACGGCAGGGTGCCGCACGCGCTGCTGCGCGGCCTCTTCGCCGAGGACGCACCCGGCACCACGGTGGTGCCGGACGAAGCCGCCGGGCCCGAAACACCACACGGCGAGCAGAAGCCCAATCGTGCAGGTCCGGGCGCCAAGCACAGGCCCGGCCCCACAAGGCCGGGCGGTAAGCGGGGCGGCGCGTGACCACCGACCGCACGACCGCGCTCACCGACCGCTGGCGCGCGGTGATGATGGACACCTACGGCACGCCGCCGCTCGCCCTCGTCCGGGGTGAGGGCAGCACGGTGTGGGACGAGGCCGGCCGCGCGTACACGGACTTCACCGGCGGGATCGCGGTCAACGCGCTCGGGCACGCCCACCCCGGTCTGGTCGCCGCCGTACTGGCCCAGGCCGCCCGGCTCGGACATGTGTCGAACCTGACCCAGCGACGGGCAGTCTGCTGGTGCTCGACGAGGTGCAGACCGGGATCGGCCGCACCGGCCACTGGTTCGCGCACCAGGTGGAGCCGGGCCTGGAGCCCGACGTGATCACGCTCGCCAAGGGCCTCGGCGGTGGCCTGCCGATCGGCGCCACGATCGCCTTCGGCGCCGCCGCCGAGCTGCTGACCCCCGGCCAGCACGGATCGACCTTCGGCGGCAACCCGGTCGCGTGCGCGGCCGGGCTGGCCGTACTGGACGCGATCGGGAAGGAGAGGCTGCTCCCCCGGGTCACACGGGTGGGCGAGCGGCTGCGCACCGGCATCGGCAAGCTGGAGCACCCCCTCGTCCGCGAAGTGCGGGGCGCGGGGCTGCTCCTGGGCATCGTGCTCGCCGAGCCGTATGCCGCACACGTCCAACGAGCCGCACAGGACGCCGGGTTCCTCGTGAACGCGGCCGGCCCCGGAGTCGTACGCCTCGCCCCCGCACTCAACATCCCCGAGGAGAGAGCCGACGCCCTCCTCGCAGCCCTGCCCTCGATCCTCGACGCCGCGTACGGCACCGGCGGCGCGGCCTGATCGCGCGCGGGAGCGGTCGTGTCGAAAGGGGCGGGCCCTGTGCGGGGCCCGCCCCTTTCCCTTGCGGGGCTTACGCGATCTACAGGGTGCGGGCCAGGACGCGCGCACCACGGCCGGGGTCCAGGGTGCGCGCCCAGGCGGCCGGGGCTAGGTCCGGGCGGGACGGGACGAAGCCGTGGCCGAGGAAGAGCCGGCCGCTCCCGGTCGTCGCGGTGAACAGCATCGTCAGCGCACGGCCGCGGGCCCGGACGAAGGCCGCCTGCAAGAGGCGGCCGCCCATGCCGGAGCCCTGCCGGTGCGCGGCGACGCAGAAGTTGTAGAGGACGCCGTCCGTGGAGTGCCGGCTCAGGCCGAGACTGCCCTCGATGGTGCCGTCGGGGGCCTGGGCGACGAGGAAGTCGGTCGCCCGGGACAGGTACAGGGACAAGGGGCGCTCGCGGAGCGCGCCCAGGCGGACGAAGGGCCGGGAGAGGGCGGCCAGCGCGGGGCCGTCGCTCGCACACGCCGGCCGCACCATGAAGTCGGCGGATTCCCGCCGTCGGACGGCGTGGGTGCGGTGCGGCAGCGCGGCGAGGGCGGCAGGGGGCAGCGTGGCCGTGGTCAAGGCGTTCCTTCCTGGGGTCGCACCGTTCACGGGCGCGGGGCCGCCCCGGACGCGGCAAGGTCCAGGTGGCCGCAGTGTGCCGCCGCCCCGAGGGAACCTTCGAAGTGGGGCGGCTACCTGATCAGATGGCCAAGCCGGGTGCAGGGTTCCGGCAACGAGCGAGCTCGGCGCGGTCAGTGACGGGCCGTCAACTCACCGCACTCTCGCCGGGGTTACCCGCACGGGCGCCCGGGGTAGACGTGCGTCTCCGGGGTGCCGGCCTCGCGCATGCGGCGTACCACCTCGCCCAGCATCGTCCCGTCCACGTCACCCGCCTCATCGACGTCGTACGGAACGTTCAACTCCCGGTCGAAGACGACGCATTCGAAGGGTTCGGAGGTTTCGGCCGTGGCCCGGTGCCAGATCACCCAGCGCGTCGGGGCGTCGGCCGCCCCCCACAGCGGGGAGAGGCGTTCCAGGGTGTCCGTCCGACTGCTCACAATTTTTGTGCCTCCATTGCTTCTTGTCCCCGGGCGAAGGTCGCCACGGTCTCGATACCCCCCGATCCGATGGATCCTGGGTTGCCGGACGTGCGACACGTCAGGGCCACCGGACCCGTCATGCGCACCCGTCGGCGCCGGGCGTCAGGCGTCGACGGCCGTCGCGAGGGAGCGCGGGCGCAGGTCGGTCCAGTTGGACTCGATGAACTCCAGGCACGCGTCACGGCTCGACTCCTCCTTCGCGATCGTCCACCCTCCGGGGACCGCCGCGAAGGACGGCCACAGGGAGTGCTGGCCCTCCTCGTTCACGAGGACCAGAAAGCGGCCGTCGGCGTCGTCGAACGGGTTGGTGCTCATACGGGGTTCCTCCTGGAGCCCGGTGGGACCCGGCCCGCGGCCCGGACGCAGATGCGTATCCGGGCGGCAAGGGCCGCGCCCGTGGGGATGGTTGGTCGGGACGAGGTCGACCCTACGGCGAGCAACACTTAGGTTAGGCTCACCTAATAGTGGAGTTTAACGTTTCCCCTTCGTCGTCACAAGGAGGCCCCGATGCACGCACCCGGACCACGGCCGCCGAGCCCGGGCCCGGCCGAGGTCGCGGCCGACGTCGCGGCTGGCGTCGCGGCTGACGTCGCGGCTGACGTCGCGGCTGACGTCGCGGCCGGTTCCCCGGCCGGCCCGGAAAGCCCGTTCGACGCGTACGGTCTGCCCGGCCGGCCCGGAACCGATGCGTTCTGGGCGGCGGCGACCCCCGCCTATGTGCCCTCCGGCGACGGTGGTTGGGTCGCCCTGTTCCGGTGGCGGGGCGGCCCGGCGGTCGTCGAGTTCGAGAGCTGGTCGGATCCGGTGCCACTGGTGCGGTGGCGCTCCACGGAGTGCTGGTACGCCGAGGTGCGCATGCCCGCCCGGCTCCGGGTGACGTATCGGTTCCGGACGGACGACGGATCGTACGCCGACCCGTACAACCCGGCCGGGGCCGGCGGCGAGCGGTCCGTCACCGCCACCCCGGACGCGCCGCCGCAGCCGCACTGGCCGGCCGTCGACGCCGACGATGTGCTGCCGCTGCCCCGCGCCCGTCTCCGCTGGGCCAGTGCGCGGCTGGGCGGACGGCGCACCGTGCGGGTCCACCCGGTGGGCGGCGGCGGGCCTGCGGTGCTGCTGCTCGACGGGGACGACTGGCTCCATCTGCACCCGGCGATGACCGCGTTCGACACCGCTTTCGCCGCCGGCGAGATGCCCCCGGCCACGCTGGTCTTCGTGCCGGCCAAGGACCGGCTCGCCGAGTTCGGGTGCCGGCCGGAGTGGTGGGAGGCGGTACGGGACGAGCTGCTGCCACTGCTGGCAGAGGCCGAAGTCCCTGTGGATGCGGGCAAGTTGGTGGTTGTCGGGCAGAGCCTGGGGGGCCTGAGCGCGATGTACGCGGCGCTGGAGTTCCCGGAGTTGGTGAACCGTGTCGCCTGCCAGTCACCGTCATTCTGGTGGGCCCCCGGGGCCGAGAACCTGCCGGATCCGCTGGGCGGCCCGGTCGGCGGCGCCATCGCCGCGCGGCTGCGGGAGCGTCCCGCCCCGGCCGGGCTGCGGATCGCCTTCGACCTGGGCGAGCACGAGACGCGTATGCGGCCCCACTGCGAGCTGGTCGAGGCGCTCACCGAGCGGGCCGGGGCGTCCGTACGGATCTCGCGGTCGGCGGCGGGCCACGACCGGGCGGGCTGGCGCCAGGCGCTGCTCAGGGACGTCGCCTGGGCGCTGGGCTGACGAGCGGTCACGCTTGCAGCCTTGAGGGAGTTTGAGGACGAGCGCCCTCAAGGCGCGAACGGGGGTCCGGGGCGGAGCCCCAGGCAACCCCGTCGGCTACCGCGTCACCGCCAGACCGTACGCCTCGTCCGTCGCCAGCAGATTACGGTGGGTACCCTCGGCCGTGACGACTCCGTCGTCCACGACGAGGACCCGGTCGGCCGCGTCGAGGAGGGCCGGACTGCTGGTGATCACGACGGTGGTGCGGCCCCGGCGCAGCTCGGCGATGTTGCGGGCGATGAGCTGCTCGGTGACCGCGTCCACCGCCGTCGTCGGGTCGCGCAGCACGAGCACGTCCGTGGAGGCGGCCAACGCCCGCGCCAGGGACAGCCGTTGGCGCTGGCCTCCGGAGAGGTTGGAGCCCCGGTCGCGTACCTCGTAGTCGAGGCCCTCGCGGTGCAGGGCGACGACATCGGTCAGCAGGGACGCCCCGACCGCCTCGGGCAGCGTCCGGCTCGTGCCCGACGGGTCGATGTTGGAGCGGAGGGTCCCGGCGAAGATCTCCCCGTCGTAGGGGTTCACCAGGAGGTGCTCGCGGACCGAGTCGACCGTAAGACCCGCGAGCGGGCGGCCGCCGACCCGCACCACACCCTCGTACGCTTCCGGCGGGACCCGCACGGCGAGGATGGCGGCGAGGTCGGCCGCAGCGCGGGGCTCATACGCCGCGATCGCCGTGAACTCCCCCGCCGGGACATGGAACTTCAGCCTCTGCAAGGCCCCGTACCGGACGCAATCGATCTCCAAGTCCCCGCCCGGAGTGGCTTGTTCCGTGCCCGGCGCCGCCACCTGCGGGGCGGCGAGCACCAGGGCCATCCGCTCGGCCGACGCCCGCGCCATCATCACGTACTTCGGCATGTCCGAGAACTGCTTCAGCGGCTCCATGATGAACTGCGCGAGGCCCACCGCCATGACGAGCTGTCCCACGTCGATCCGCCCGTCGAAGGCGAGCCAGCCGGCCGTCAGGGTCACCGAGACGGCGAGGACCGCGTTCAGGCCGAGCGCGGTGCCCGCATACACGCCGTTGACGCGCGCGACGGTGATCGACTGCTCCTTGGCCTCCGTGCTGACCGTCCGGTACGAGCGGAACGCGGCGTGGTTGCCGCCGAAGCCGTGCAGCGGGCGCAGGCCGGTGATCAGGTCGGCGACCTTCGCACCCGCCCGGGCCACCCGGGCCTGCTGCTCCTTGGTGCTGCTGCCGATCCGCCGGGACATCAGGCTGAGGACCGAGAGGATCGCGACGGTTCCCACCATGACGAGCAGTCCGAGCCGCAGGCTCGCCGTGCCGAGCGCGACCGCCGCGATGACCAGCGAGATCATCGAGCTGACCAGGATCGGCACCACCTCCACGATGTCGGCGGTCTGGTCGGCGTCCTCGGTGGCGATGGTGAGCACCTCGCCGGACTTCAGACCGGTGTCCCGGGCCACCGGCTGGAGGCCGCAGGCCGCGACCCGCACCCTCCAGCGGTGCGCCTCGGTCGTGTTGGCCTTCTGCAGGATGCGCATGCCGAACCGCCACGACAGGGACACCGTCGTGATGATCACGGCGAGCGCGCCGATGGACAGGGCGAGCGACGTGGTGCTCCGCTCGCGCATCGTGTGCTCGACGATGAGCCCGAGCGCGATCGGGAAGGCGGTCTCACCGGCCTGGTAGAGGCTCATGAGGACGGTGCCCCAGGCCATGGCGCCGATGTTGCGGCGGATCGCCGTCCGGAGGATGCCGGATCCCGGGCGGCGGGATCGCTGGGCGTCAGGCATTGTCATCAAGGTGGCGGGCTATCGCTTCCGGGGTTCGCAGGGTCAGCAGATCACGGATCGTGATGACGGGGCCGAACTCCCGGCGCAGGAGCCCGACGAGCCGTACGGCCAGCATGGAGTGGCCGCCCAGGGAGTGGAAGTCCCCCACCGCGCTCACCTCGTCGTCGTCCAGGTCCAGGGTCTCGGCGAAGTACGCGCAGACCACGGTCTCGGTCTCGGTGTCCGGGCCGCGCTCACCGCCGGTGGTGAGCGCTCCCAGCGGCTTGGGTTCGGGAAGGGCCTTGGTGTCGGCCTTGCCGTTCACGGTCAGCGGGATGGCGTCCACCTGGGCGTAGTGCGTCGGGCGCAGGAAGTCCGGGAGCCCCGAACCGACCTCGGCCGCCACATCCGCGAGGTCGGCGCCGTCGAGCACGAGGTAGGCGGCCAGCCGGTGGGCGCCGTCGACCTGCGGGTCGCGCTGGGCGACGGCGGCGGCGAACCGGACCGCCGGGTGCGCGGCGAACGCGGCCTCGACTTCGCCCAGTTCCACCCGGTGCCCGCGGATCTTGACCTGCTGGTCGGTGCGGCCCAGGTACAGCAGGTTGCCGTCGGGGCGCCGGATCACCAGGTCGCCCGTGCGGTACATCCGCTCGCCGGGCTCGCCGAAGGGGTTCGCGACGAACCGGTGCGCGGTCTGGGCGGACTGCCCGAGGTAGCCCCGGGCGATGCCGATGCCCGAGACGTAGAGCTCGCCGGGCACGCCGTCCGGAAGGGGCCGCAGCCACGGGTCGAGTACGTACACGTCGGTGTTGTCGATCGCCACGCCCACCACCGGGTCGTGGCACTCGAAGGTGCCGACGCCCAGGGTGTTGATGGTGTATTCGGTCGGGCCGTACAGGTTGTAGCCCATGGTCCCCTCGGTGGCGGCGAGCCGATGCCACAGGGCCGGGGTGACCGACTCGCCGCCGAGCAGCACCAGCGCGGGGCGCCGGGCCGGGTCGGCGAGCAGGCCCTCCGCCACCAGTTGCTGGGCGTAGGTCGGGGTCACGTTGACGACGTCGATGCCGTGCTCTCCGCAGTACTCGACCAGGGCGGGCGCGTCGCGGCGCAGTTCCTCGTCGCAGATGTGCACCTCGTGGCCGTCGGCCAGCCACAGCAGCTCCTCCCACGACATGTCGAAGGCGAACGACACGGTGTGCGCGATCGTGAGGGTGCGGTGGCCGTGCTGGGCCAACACCGGTTCGAAAATGCGCTGCTGATGGTTGATCAGCATGTTGGTGAGTCCGGCGTACTCGGTCACCACGCCCTTGGGCTTCCCCGTCGAACCGGAGGTGTAGATCGTGTACGCGGGGTGGCGCAGACGGTGCGGGTCGTGGGGTGCGAAGGTCGTGAACGGCTCGGCCGCCGGCAGCGGCCGGTCCAGTTCGATCAGCTCACCGGTGAGCCGTCGCGATACGGCGCTGACGGTGAGGACCACGTCCGGGCGGGCGTCCTCGACGATCGCGGCGATCCGCTCGTCGGGGTGGTCCAGCTCCAGGGGTACGTAGGCGGCTCCCGTGCGCAGCACCGCGAACAGCGCCACGATCGAGTCGAGGGAGCGCGGGACGGCGATGCCGACGGTCCGCTCGGGGCCGATGCCCCGCCCTGCGAGCACACCCGCCAACTGGCGGCTGCGGTCGCGGAGTTCGGCGAAGGTCATACTCCGGCCGTGGGAGACGAGCGCGGTGCGTCCGGGGGCCTTGTCGGCGGCCAGGTCGAAGCGGTCGACCACGGTGTCGGTGCCGATGTCCGTGCGGACGGCGGGCTCGGGTGACGCCCCGAGGCCGGGGAGCGCGCCCACCGGCCCGGTCGATGCGGCGAGGTCCGCGAGGACGCGCACATAGTCGTCGAGGAGGCGGCGGGCGCTGTCGCTGTCGCCGTGGCGGTGCTCCAGTTTGACCGTGAGGTGCTCGCCCGGGGTGACGACCCAGGTGAACGGGTAGTGGGTGGAGTCGTCGGACTGCACTCCGGTGATGCCGTGGTGGGCGTTCATCTCGGCGAACGCGTCCATGTCCAGGAAGTTCTGGAGCACGAAGAGGCTGTCGAACAGGGTGTCGTGGCCGGCGGCCCGCTGGATCTCGCCGAGGCCGAGGTGCTCGTGCTCCATGGCCGCGACGCGGGCGCTCTGCACCGCCGTCAGGTACGCCCGGACGGTGTCACCCGGCCGGGGCCGCGTCCACATCGGCACCGTGTTGAGCAGCACGCCGACGACGTCGGACAGGCCCTCGCCCTCACGGCCGGAGACGGTCACGCCGAACACCGCGTCACTGCGGCCCGTATGCGCGCCGAGGAGCAGTCCGAACGCGCCGGTCAGGACGGAGTTCAGGGTGACGCCGTGGGTCTTGGCCGCCTCCCGCAGGAGGGCCGACTGCTCGGCGGAGAGGGTGTGGACGAGCGCGGGCGGCAGATCGTCGCGGAGGGCCGGCGCCGGCCCGGCGAGCAGGGTCGGGCCGGAGAGCCCGGCCAGGTGGTCGGCCCAGAACCGCTCCGAGACCACCTGGTCCTTGGCGGCGATCGCCCGGGCGTACTCCTCGAACCCGGGCGTCGCGGGATCGGTCACCGCCCGCTCGCCGGCGAGGACGGCCTCGTACGCGGTGAACAGGTCACGCAGCACGATCTCGCGGGACCAGCCGTCCCACAGCAGCAGGTGGTAGCTGAGGAGCAGGCCGTCGCGGCCGTCCGGGAGCCGGATCACGGTCAGCCGGATCAGCGGTGGTTCGGCCGGGTCGAATCCGGTGGCGCGGTCGCGGACGCGCAGGGCCGCCACGTCGGCGTCGGTGGACAGCTCGACGGTGTGGACGTCGATGCGCCGGCCCGCCGTGAGGAGCTGGACCGGGTTGCCGTCGGCGTCGGTGCCGAAGCCCGCGCCGACCACCGGGTGCCGGGCGATCACCGCGGCCATGGCCTCGGCGAGCGCGTCGGTGTCCAGGCGCCGGTCGAAGGCGAAGTAGCTCTGCGCGACGTACTGTCCGGCCGAGCCCGCGAGCTGGGCCTGGAAGTACAGGCCCCGCTGGAGCGGGGTGACCGGTGCGGTGCGCTCGGCGGTCACGGCCCGGCCCGCGATGGTCTCCAGGGCGCGCGTCCAGTGCGCGGTGATCGCGTCGGGAATCTCGTCGGCGAGGGTGAAGGCGGCGTGCAGGCTGCCGGTGGCCGCGTCGGTCCAGGCGTTGACCTCCACGGCGTACGGGCTGCCCTGATCGCCGCCGGTGATGTGGGGTACGTCCGATTCGCCGCCCCGGCCGAGGTAGTTGAACAGCACTTGCGGGCGGGCCGTGAGGAGCGGCGCGGTCTGCGGGTTGAGGTGGCGCAGCCGGCCATAGGCGAGGTGTCCGGCCTCGTCGGGCTGGCGCTCGGCGAGTTCGCGGGCGGCGGCGACGGGGTCGGTGTGCGCGGTGAGCCGGACGGGCGCGATGGCGGTGAACCAGCCGACGGTACGGGTGTAGTCGTGGTGCTCCGCCACCGGCACGCGGCCGTGCCGTTCCAGCTCGATCGCGAGGTCGGAGGGTGTTGCCTGGACCTCGGTCAGGGCGGTGCGCAGGGCGCCGCACAGCAGCTCGGTCGGAGCCACGCCGAGGGCGGCGGGCGCGGTACGCGTCACCTGGTCGCTCACCTCGGGCCCGAGCACCACCGTGGTGGAGCGCAGGGCGCCCACCGAGGGCAGCAGCGCGGGCGCCCGGAGCGTGTCGATCCAGTGCCCGAGGTCCCTGGTGTCGGCGGCGGCGCGCAGGGCCCCAGCCTCGGCGTACTCGGCGTAGGAGGTGGTCGCAGGGGCGAGGGGCTCCCCGCGCAGGGCGGCGGCCATGTCGTCGAGCAGGATCAGCCAGGACACCGCGTCGACCGCGATGTGGTGGACGGTGATCACGAGGGTGCCGGTCGCGGTGAGCCGGGAGAACGCGATGACGTTCCCCGACTCGGGGTCGAGGGTCGCCGCGGCCTCGTTGGCGGCGGTGTCGGCGTCCGCCGCGTCGGTGTCGACGAGGACAGCCGCACGGGCGGGTTCGGTGCGCAGGCTCCACACGCCGTGCTCGGTGGTCAGCCGCATCCGCAGCGCGGGGTGGGCGGCGAGGACCGCGGTGGCGGCGCGCTCGATGTCGGCGGGCGTGGTGCCCTCGGCGGGCTCCAGCGTCCGGGCCTGGGCGAACCGGTCGAGGGAGCCGCCCAGTTCACGCTGGCGCAGGATGATCGGCGTGGCCGGCAGCGGGCCGTCCTCGCGGGGCGCGGGCCCGGCCGGGGCCTTCTGCGGGGTCCGGGTGCCGAGGAGCTCGGCGAGAGCGCGCGGCGTCTTGTGCAGGAACACGTCGCGGGGCGCGATCGGCAGGCCGAGCGCCCTGGCCCGGTTGACCACGGTGATGGCGACGATGCTGTCGCCGCCGGCGCCGAAGAAGTCGGTGTCGGCGTCCGCGCCCGGGTGGTTCAGCGTGTCGGCGAAGACGCCGACGAGCACGGACAGGGCGGAGGCGGCCAGGACGGAGTCGCGGACGACGGAGGCGGGCGGGGCGGAGGCGGTGCCGACGGAGGCGGGCGGGGCGGAGGCGGTGCCTGCCGCCGGTGTCCCGCCACCGACCGCCGGTGTCCCGTCACCGGCCAGGAGTGGCCCGTCGCCGGCCACCGGCGTCTCGGCCCGTGCGGCCCGCGCGGCCCGCGCGATCAACGCCCTGCGATCGAGCTTGCCGTTGACGGTCAGCGGCAGCGCGTCCAGCCTCAGGACCCGGCCCGGCACCATGTGCACGGGCAGCTTCGCGGCCAAAAGCGCGGAGAGTTCGCCCGGCACCCGGCCCACGACATGCGCGACCAGGTGGTCGCCGCTGTCCGCGACGGTGACGGCCACATCGGTCACGCCCGCGAGGCCGCGGATCGCGGACTCGACCTCGCCGAGTTCGATGCGGAAGCCCTTGAGCTGGACCTGGTCGTCGGCGCGGCCGATGAACTCCAGCCGGCCGTCGAGGGTGCGGCGGGCCAGATCACCCGTGTGATACATGCGGGTGCCGTCGTTGGTGAACGGGTTCGCCACGAACCGGCCTGCGGTGAGGCCCGGCCGGCCCAGATAGCCGAGCGCCACCTGGTCGCCCGCCACGTAGATGGCGCCCTCCTGCCCCGGCGGCACCGGCGCGAGCCGGTCGTCGAGAAGGTGGGTGACCAGGCCCGGCAGGGGGCCGCCGATCGGGCTGACGTCGTGACCGTGCGCACAGTCCTCGCCCTGTACGAAGCCCTGGCCGTGCACGGAGTCCTCGCTGTGCACACCGTCCTCGCCGCGCACGCAGCCCTCGCCGTGCGCGAAGTCGTCGTCGGTCAGTACCCGGTGGGTCACATGGACGGTGGTCTCGGTGATCCCGTACATGTTGACGAGTTCGGGCGAGGCGGTGCCGTACCGCTCGACCCAGCCGCGCAGCCGCCCGAGATCGAGGGCCTCGCCGCCGAAGACGACCCTACGCAGCCGGGTGAGGAGTTCGGCGGCGAGCCGGTCGGCCTCGATGAACTGGTAGAAGGCCGACGGGGTCTGGTTGAGCACGGTGACGCCGCGTTCGCGGACCAGGCGGTGGAAGTCCACGGGTGAGCGGGTCAACCCGTAGTCCGGAACGAGCAGTTCGGCGCCGCGGGCCAGGGCGCCCCACAGCTCCCAGACCGCGAAGTCGAAGGAGTACGAGTGGAACTGCACCCACACGTCACCCGGGCCGCAGTCCATGTCCGGCCGGGTGTTGGCGAGCAGGGTCACCACGCTGGAGTGCGGAACGACAACGCCCTTGGGCCGGCCGGTGGAGCCGGAGGTGTAGATGACGTACGCCGGGTCGTGCCAGGTTACGGAGGGAGCTGCCAACTCCGAGTCGCCGGACGGTACTTCATCGCCCTGCACCAGGACACGGGCCGTGACGCCGGCCTTCGCCAGGAGTTCCGTGAAGCGTTCCCGCTGCTCCGGGTCGACGAGGACGACCTGCGGCGCGGCGTCCGCGAGGACGTACGCGAGGCGCTCGTCCGGGTAGGCCGTGTCGAGCGGCACGTAGGCGCCGCCCGCGCTGACGATCGCGACCAGCGCGGTCACCTGCTCGATGGTGCGCGGGACCGCTACGGCGACCCGCCGGCCGGGCCGGACGCCGGCCGCGCGCAGGGTGGCGGCCAACTCGTCCTTGGCGGCGGCGAGTTCGCCGTAGGTCAGCGACCGGGTGGCGCCGTCGAGCGCGCACTGGGTGACGGCGGTGGCGGCCGGGTCGCGGCGGGCCGCCGCGTCGAACAGCTCCCCGAGCGTGGCCGGGGGGACCCTCGCCGGGCTGCGGGTTCCGCTGGGCACGAGGTCGGCGGCCGGTGCGTCGGGCCGGTCGAGGAGGCCGGTGAGGGTGTCACTGAAACGGCGGAGGATGTCCTGCGCCGCGCCCTCCCGCAGTAGTGCCCCGTCGTAGATCAGGTTGAAGCGGGGCCGCCCGTCCAGGGCGCGCTCCACGACCAGTGTGAGCGGGTAGTGCGGGGCCCCCTCGTTGACGAGGCCGGTGACGGCGAGGGTGTCGCCGGGGCGGCGCAGGGCGGTGACGTCGGTCGCCACGTCGAAGACCACGAGGGTGTCGAAGAGGGAGCCGACGCCGGCCTGCCGGCCGATCCGGGCCAGCGAGACGTGCTGGTGGGCCACGACCGCGCCCTGGTGGTCGCGCACCGAGGACAGCAGCTCGCGTCCCGTGGTGTCGGCGTCCCAACGGGCGCGCAGCGGAACGGTGTTGATGAACAGGCCGACCATCTCGCCGATGCCGGGTACGTCCGCGTCGCGGCCGGAGACCGTGGAGCCGAACAGCACGTCCGGGGAGTTCAGAAGGGAGCCCAGGGTCAGGGCCCAGGCGCTGTGCACGGCCACGCTCAGCGTGACGCCGGCGGCCCGGGCGGCCGCGTCGACGTCGAGCGCCGGCTCCACGCATGTGTCGGCGAACCGTTCCGAGGGGGTGTGGCCCTTCGCGACGAGGGAGGGGCCGGTCAGCTCCGCGAGTTCGGCGGCCCATGCGCGGTCGCTCTCGTCGGCGTCACGGCCGGCGAGCCAGGCGACGTAGTCGGGGAAGCCGCTCAGCGGGTACGCGCCGCCCGGCGTGTGGTACTCGGCGAGCAGCGCGCGCAGCATCGGCGGCACCGACCAGCCGTCGGCGATGATGTGGTGCACGGTCTGCACCAGGACGGCGCGGCCCGCCGCCGGGTCGCGGAAGAGCGTGAACCGCATGAGCGGGCCGGTGGCCAGGTCGAAGCCGGCCCGGCGGTCCCGCTCGGCGTGCGCGCGGATCTCGTCGTCGGTGATGCCGGGGTGGTCGATCGTGGTGAAGGGTGCCTCTGCGCCGCCATCCAGGACGGAGACGACACGGCCGTCGGCGAGCGCGGTGAACCGTGCGGCGAGGTTGGGGTACAGGGCGAACAGCCGGGTCGCCGCCGACGCGAGGCGGCCGGTGTCCACTTCGCCTTCCAGCGTGAGGAGTTGCTGTTCGACGTAGCTGCCGGAGGAGTCGTCGTCGAAGACCGAGTGGAAGTACAGGCCTTCCTGGAGCGGGGTCAGCGGAAGGACGTCGCGCAGCTCGGGTCCTTCCAGGGCGTCGACGTCGGCCTGGCTCAGCCGGACCAGCGGGAAGTCGCTGGGCGTGTGGCCGCCCTGGTCGAGCGCGGCGAGACCGGCGAGGGCGGCCCGGTAGTGGCCGCCCAGCGTTTCCACGTCCGCGTCGTCGAACATCCCCTCGGGCCAGGAGACGGTGGTGACGAGTTCGTACGCTCCGCAGGCGGCGGGCTCGGCGATGGCGTTGAACTCCAGGGCGCGCGGCAGGCGCATCCGTGGGTCGCGCTTCTCACCCAACTGGCCGGTGGCGGCCGCCGGTTGCCAGTCCTGGGCGGTGCCGGCGTCGAAGCGGCCCAGGTAGTTGAAGAGGATCTGGGGGGCGGGGGTGGTGAAGGCGGCGCCGGCCAGGTGGCGCAGGACCCCGTAGGAGAGGCCGTTGCCGGGGACGCGCGCGAGGTCCTCCTTGACGGCCTTGAGGGCGGCGGCGAGGTAGTCGGGGGCGGTGAAGTCCTCGGTGGCGCCCGGGTCCACGGTCACCGGGAAGAGGGTGGTGAACCAGCCGACGGTCCGCGACAGTTCGGGTTCCACGCCGGCGGCGGCCGTCACGGGGCGGGTTTCGCGTCCGTGGCCTTCGAGTTCGATGTGCGCGAACGTCTGCTCCTGCCCCCGGTCGCGGCGCCATCGGGCGAGGGCGACGGCGAGCGCGGTGAGCAGCACGTCGTTGACGCCCGCGTGGAACCTGGCGGGGACCTCGCCGAGCAGCGCCGCCGTGGGGCCGGCGCCGAGCGTGAACGTCCGCTCCCGCTCCCGTGCGACGGTGTCGGTCTCGGCCGGCTCCCGCCTGCCGAGCCGCTCGTCCGGTCCGGGCAGGGGGCGCTCGTAGAAGGAGCGGTCCTCGTCGAAGGACGTGCTTTCCAGGAGCTGGGTCCAGCGCCTGAACGACGTTCCCACCGGGGGCAGTTCGATGGCCTCGCCCGCGGATGCCTGACGCCAGGCCGTGGCCAGGTCGTCCATCAGGACGCGCCAGGAGACCCCGTCGATCACGACGTGGTGGACGACGACGACCAGCTGGCGTGCCGCGCGGCGCCAGACGGCCCGCAGCATGACGCCGTGGTCCGGGTCGAGCCCGGCGGCGGCGAGGGCCACACAGGCGTCGAGCGGGCCCTCGCTCTGCTGCCAGTCGGCCTGCGCACCGTCGGCCGCCGGGATGTCGAAGCTCCAGTGGTCCCCGCGTACCAGGCGGGCGCGCAGCATGTCGTGCCGGGCCACGACGGAGGCGAGGAGGGCGTCGAGGGTGTCGGCGGTGAGCTCCGCCGGGGTGTTCAGGACGACCGACTGGACGAAGCCGTCGATGGCGTCGGTGGTCTCGCCGAGCCACCGCACGATGGGCGACCCGGTCACGGGGCCGGTGGCCACGTCGTCGTGGTCCACGCGCGCCGTGTCCTCGCGGCCGGCGACCGCGGCGAGGGCGCCGAGGACGCTGTTGGCGAAGATCTGCCCCGCGGAGACGTAGAGGCCCGCCTCGCGCAGTGTGCTCAGGAGGGAGATCGCGAGGATGCTGTCGCCGCCGAGCGCGAAGAAGTCCTGGTCGACGCCGACTTCGTCGAGGCGCAGGACGGCGGCGACGGCCGTGCACACGGCACGTTCGTTGTCGGTGGAGGGCCGCAGGGACGAGCCGGTGCCGATCTCGGGTTCGGGCAGCGCGCGCCGGTCCAGCTTGCCGTTGGCGGTGAGCGGGAACTCCCTCATCACGACGATGTGGGCGGGCACCATGTACGCGACCATGTGGCCGGCGGCCCAGTCCTTGAGCTCGTCCGCCCGCAGCCCTTCGCTGCCGGCGGCGGGGATCACGTACCCCACGAGGTAGGTGCCGCCCGCACTGTTCTGTTTCGCTACGACACAGGTGTGCCGCACGCCGGGGTGCTCGGCGAGAGCGGCCTCGACGTCTTCGAGTTCGAGGCGCATGCCGCGGATCTTGACCTGGTTGTCGGCGCGGCCGAGGAAGTCGAGGGAGCCGTTCGGGGCGTACCGGGCGAGGTCGCCGGTCCGGTAGAGCCGCGAGCCGTCGTCGGCGAAGGGGTTGGCCACGAAGCGTGCGGCGGTCAGGCCCGGTGCGTTCACGTAGCCGCGCCCCAACAGGAAGCCGCCTACGTAGAGTTCGCCGCCGACGCCGACCGGGACCGGGCGCAGCTCGTCGTCGAGGACGTACAGCTGGGTGTTGGGATTGGCCTTGCCGATCGAGGTCGACAGGCGTTCCGCCGTGTCCCGGTAGATGACGTGGGAGACGCCGATGGTCGTCTCGGCCGGCCCGTAGCCGTGGTACATGGGGATGCCGAGGCGGGTACGGAAGCGTTCGTACAGCTCGGGGGTGAGCACTTCGCCGCCGCACCACACGTGCCGCAGGCTGTCCAGGCGGCCGGAGTCGCCCGCGATCTCCAGGAGGACGTCGAGCATGGACGACACGAGGTAGGTGAAGGTGACGCGCTGCTCGGCGATGACGCTCAGCATGTGGTGCGGGTCGCGTTCGCCGCCGGGGCGCAGGACGACGAGACGGCCGCCGCACACCAGCGGCAGGAAGATCTCGTTGATGGATATGTCGAAGGACAGCGGCGCCTTGAAGAGCGAGGCGTCGTCGTGGCCGAAGCCCAGGATCTCCTCGACCTGCCACAGCAGGCGCTCGCTGATCGCCTCGTGGCGGATCATCGCGCCCTTGGGCCGGCCGGTCGAGCCGGACGTGAAGATCACATAGGCGAGGGCGTCACCCCGGACGGCGATCTCGGGGCCCTCGGCGGGGTGGTCGTCGTAGCGCCACTCGTCGAGGTCGACGGCCGCGGCGGCCGGTTCGGCGGGGTCGTGGTCGCCGGTGGCGTTGAGCTGGAGCGCGACGCGCGCGTCGTCGATGACGACGGCGCGGCGGGCGGCCGGCCACTGCGGATCGAGCGGTACGAACGCGCAGCCGGCCTGCACCACACCGAGCAGGCCGATCACCATGTCGGCCGAGCGGCCGAGCGAGATGCCGACGACCTGCTCGGCACTGAGCCCGCGCCCTCGCAGGTGGTGAGCCAACTGAGCGGACTTCTGCGCTACTTGACGGTACGTCAGTGAGCGGCGCTCGTCGACGACGGCGATCGCGTCCGGCCTCAGCCGGGCCTGTTCGCGGAACATCTCCACGATGGTCGGCCGGACCCGGTCGGCATCGGTGTCGTTCCACCGGGCGAGGGTGGTGAGCCGCTCCCGCGCATCGCAGGGGCCGATGGTGCCCAGGGACCGGTCCGGGAAGTCGGCCAGGTCGTCGAGGGCGAGCTGCGCTTCGGAGACCGGGATGCCTTCGGGGACGGTGATGCGGATGCCGTCCGGGGTGGGCTTTCCGACCTCCCAACCGCCGGGCGCGGCGCTGCCGTTGTCGACCCAGCCGATGAGGTCCGTGAACAGTGTGCCGGGTGCGAGCTCAAGGCCCTCGGGGCTGCGCCCCGTCGCCCAGTACGCCAGGCCGATGGCTGCCGCTTCGGCGATGGTCCGGTCGGGGATGGTCCGGTCGGGGATGGTCCGGTCGGCGAAGGTCCGGTCGGCGAAGGTCCGGTCGGCGAAGGTCCGGTCGGGGGTGGTCTCGCCGGCCAGGCCCGGGCCGGCCACGGCCCCGTCGGCCGCGGCCCGGTCGGCGTGGCCACCCAAGCGCCGTTGCACGTCAGCCAGGCGCGCGGGAGAGAACAGCACGAGACGAGCGCTCGGTTCCATCATCGAAGACTCAACACCCTTCCAAGGCACGAAGGTAACCCTAACCTAAATTAGGGTTACCTAACTACCCTCTCTCCAGGCCCTCCAGAGGCGCGCGTAGCGGCCACCCAGGGCCACCAACTCCGCGTGTGTGCCCTGCTCCACGACCCGCCCCGCATCCAGCACGGCGATCCGGTCGGCGGCCATCGCCTGGGTCAGCCGGTGCGCGACGAACAGCGTGGTGCGGCCCGCGCAGGCCGCCCGGACGGCGCGTTCCAGTTCGGCGGCGCCCTCACTGCCGGCCTCCGCGTTCGACTCGTCGAGCACCACCACCGGTGTCCGGCCCAACACGAGCCGGGCCAGGGCGACATGGGCGACCTGCATGCCGTCCAGGCGCTCACCACCCTCGCCGACCGCCGTGTGCAGCCCGTCGGGCAGCGCCTGGACCCATCCGTCGGCGCCCACCGTGCGCAGCGCGTCCACGAGTTCGGTGTCGCTCGCCCCCGGTGCGGCGAGCCGCAGATCGTCGGCGAGGGGACCGGAGAACACATGCGTCTCCTGGGTGAGGACGCTCACCAGGGCTCGCGCGCCCACCTCGTCGAGATCGGCGAGGTCGGCCGGTCCGATGCGCACGGAACCGGAGTTCGGGGTCTCGATGCCCGCGATGAGCGCGGCGAGGGTCGACTTGCCCGCGCCGGTCGCACCCACGAGAGCCAGCGATCCACCGGCCGGGATCGTCAGCGTGACGTCCCGCAGGACCGGTTCGCCGGCGCCGGGATAGGAGAACGTCAGCCCCTCCACCGTCACCGGGTACGACGTGCCGTCCGGCGGGGCCGCGTCGGCCTGCCCCACCAGGCGCTCGGCGGCCGGCTCGGTGAGCACCCCCACGAGCCGGGTCAGGCTCGCGCCCGACTTCTGCGCCTCGTCGAAGGTGAACATGATCGCGCCGAGCGGCGTGAACAGCCGGTGGAAGACGAGCGGGGCCGCCGATACGTCGCCGAGGCTCGCGGACCCGGTCTCCAGGAGGACGTAACCGACCACGAGGATCAGCACCAGGCCGATGAACTCCGCGCGGTTCTCCCGGCCGACGAAGCGGCCGAAGAAGCGGAACACCTCGATCCCGTAGTCCCGCACCCGCCGCGAGTCGCCTGCGACCTGCTCGCGGAACGCCCCCTCCAGGCGGTACGCGCGCACCGTGTCGATGCCGTTCAGGCCGCTGATCAGCGCCTGCGCGCGATCGGCCTGGGCGAGCCGCTGCTTGCGGTAGAGGGGAGCCGAGCGCGGCAGGTACCAGCGCAGGGCCAGCGCGTAGGCGGGCAGTGCGCAGGCGCCCGCGAGGCCGAGCCGCCAGTCGAGGCCGAACATGCCGATCGTGGCGACGGCGACCAGGACGCCCGCGGAGAACACCGTGGGGATGGCCGAGCGGATGCCCTTGGACAGGACGGCCACATCGTCGCCCACCCGGGACAGCACATCGCCCCGGCCGACTTGTTCGACCCGGGCGATGGGCATCCCGAGGACGGCCCGGACGGCGCCTTCGCGCAACTGGGCCAGCAGGTCGGCGCCGAGCCGCCCGATCAGATAGGTCGACAGGGCGGTGGCCGCCGCGCCGAGAAGCGCGGCGGCCACCATCACCACCCCGGTCGTGAGCAGGGCCGAGCGCTCCTCGCCCGACACCACCGCGTCGACCACCCGGCCGAGCAGCAGCACCGGAAGCATCTGGAGCGCGGCCCCGGCCACCGTGCTGGACACGGTGGCCGCCGTCAGCCACGGCATCGTGCGGCAGTGCGCCGCCACCCACCGGGCCGCCTCGCGGCCGCCCGTGGTGCGCAGGGCGGCCGGGGCGGCGCGCGTTTCGGTGGCGCTCACCGCTAGCCGGCCGACTTGACGAGCTGGTCGATCGCGTACGGCAGGGAGAGCAGCGTGGCCTGCGACATCGCCGCGCCGGCCGCCGGGCCCTCGCTGTCCAGGAGGTAGGACACCTTGTTCGCCTTGGTGACCTTCAGGTTGGTGAAGAGCTTGTCCTTCTTGAGGGCCTCGGTGTCGGCCTTGTCGTTGATGGCGAAGACACGGTCCACGTCGACGAGATCCATGCGCTCAGGGGAGAGCTGGGTGGAGAAGTTGGAGCCGGCGATCTTGTCGATCTCGCTCTGGCCCTTGAAGCCCATGCCGGTCAGGAGCTGACCGCGTACGTCGGTGGTGGTGAACGGCGTGACCGAGTTCTTGTACCAGGACAGCGCGACAGCCGTCTGCCGGGCGAACTCCGGGTGTGCCTTCTTCACGGCGGCGAGCTTGTCCTGGATGCCCTGGACCATCTGCTTGCCTTCGTCGGCCTTGCCGAGCGCCGTCGCGATCTGGAGGGCGTTGTCCTGCCAGGGAGCGCTGAACGGCTCCTTCTCGGCCTTGGTGCGGCCGACCGTGGGGGCGATCTGGGAGAGCTTGTCGTAGGCGGCCTTGTCGATCTCGGAGTAGACCGCGACGATCAGGTCGGGGCGCAGGGCCGCGATCTTCTCGAAGTTGGGCCCGGCGTCACCGTTGTTCATGATGACCTCGGGCTTGGCGCCGCCCCACTTGTCCTTCACCCAGGGCCACTGCGTGTTGACGTCGGGGCTGTGGCCGGGCGGGTTGGGGTACTGGTCGACCATGCCGACGGGCTTGATGCCGAACGCGAGGACTTCCTGGTCGTCGGTGTAGCCGACGGTCACGACACGCTGGGGCGCCTTGTCGATCTTCGTGGATCCGAACGCGTGCTCCACGGTGACCGGGAACGCACCCGAGGCGGCCGGGGTGTTGGCGCCGTCGCTCGCGTCCTTGTCCGACGCGTTGGAGCCGCACCCGGCGAGGAGCCCGACGCCGAGTGCCGCGGCGGCCGCCGTCGCCGCCAGGCGCCGCCAGGGCTTCATACGTGTCGTTCGGTCGAGGAGCATCCGGGATCCCTTGCTTTCGAACAGGCCGCCGCGCCCCCGCATCGGGGCAGGCCGGGCTCAGGTAAGTAAGGTAAGCCTAGCCTAAGTTCCAGGAGAGGGGTACGTCAGCCGTCCAGGCCCGGTACGTGGGTGCGGCCGATCGGCACGATGAGCGGCCGCTCCCCCACCGGATCGTCGACCACATGGGCCCGGAGGCCGAATGCCTCGTGGAGCAGTTCGGGGGTCACCACGTCGCGCGGGTGGCCCTGCGCGAGGACCGAACCCGCCTTCATCACGATGAGGTTGTCGCTGTAGCGCGTCGCCAGGTTCAGGTCGTGCAGCACCATGACGACCGTGCAGCCCGACTCGTGCAGATCGTCGACGAGGTCGAGTACGTCGACGGCGTGCGCCAGGTCCAGGTAGGTGGTGGGCTCGTCGAGCAGCAGGAGGTCGGTGCCCTGAGCGAGTGTCATCGAGATCCAGGCGCGCTGGCGCTGGCCCCCGGAGAGCGAGTCGACGGGCCGGTCGGCCAGGTCGGAGATCCCGGTCAGAGTCAGCGCGCGCTCCACGACCGACACGTCGTCCGACGACCACTGGCGCAGCCAGCTCTGGTGCGGATGGCGGCCCCTGGCGACGAGGTCCGCGACGGTGAGGCCCTCCGGTGCGACCGGCGACTGCGGCAGCAGACCGAGCTCCTTGGCCACCTCGCGGGTCCTGAGCCGGGCGATGTCCTCGCCGTCGAGGACGATCGACCCCGAGGTGGGCTTGAGCAGCCGCGTCAGGGTCCTCAACAGGGTCGATTTTCCACACCCGTTGGGGCCGATGATCGTTGTCACCACGCCCGGCGGGATCGTCACGTCGAGGGAGTCGATGACGGTCCGGTCGCCGTACCCGACCGTGACGCCCCTGGCCGCGAGGCGCGGAACGCCGACAACCCCGGGCTCGGTCGCGGTGATGGACTCGACGGCCATGACTCCCCCTCTGTTAGGTATGCCTAACCTTTCTATCATTAGGGGGTGCCGTGCCAGACGCCGCGTCCCCGGCCATGTTCCGCCAGACACCTCCTAACGGCGATTGGCCCGCACGAGGAGGTGGATGAGGAAGGGACCGCCGATCGCCGCGGTGACCACGCCCACGGGCAGGGTGACGGGCAGGGCGGTACGGGCGACGAGGTCCGAGCCGAGCAGCAGGAGCGCCCCGGCCAGGGCCGAAGCGATCAGCGGCGGCGTCGGATGCTTCGTCAGACGCATCGCCACCTGCGGCGCGACCATGGCGACGAACGGGACAGGTCCCGCCGCGCTCACGGCGAACCCGGCGAGCAGCACCGCGCACAGCAGCAGGACCGCGCGCACCAGGGCGTGCCGGACGCCGAGCCCCGCCGCGACGTCGTCACCAAAATGCAGCGGCTTGAACTGGAAGGCCGCGCAGCCCACGACGACCAGGACGGCGAGGGTGCCCCAGAGCGCCACCCACACGTCGTCCCACGACCGGTTGTCCAGCGAACCGACCAGCCACGCCTGGGCCCTGGCCACGTCCTTGATGTCGGCGGTGACGAGCAGCCAGGTCGTGATCGCCTGCATCACGGCGCTCACCGAGATGCCGATGAGGATGAGCCGGAACCCGTCGACCCCGCGCCGCCACGCCAGGAAGTAGACGAGCAGCCCCGTGGCGAGGCCGCCTAGGAGCGCCGCCCCGGACAGGCCGACGGAGCCGGTGACGGCGGTGGCGGCGCCGCCCGACACCGTCACGAGGAACACCGCGACCGCGCCGGCGCCGCCGGTGATCCCGAGGATGTCCGGACTGGCCAGCGGATTGCGGGCGATGGACTGGGTGAGCGCCCCCGACACCCCCAGGGCGATGCCCACGACGAGCCCGGCCAGGGCCCGCGGCATGCGCAGGTCCATGATGACGAAATGGTCGACCTGTGCGCCGCCTCCGAAGAGCGAGGCGATCACCTTGGGCACGGCAAGGGGGAAGTCCCCGAGGGACAGGGAGAGACAGAACAGGAAGAAGACTGCGGCCGCCATGAGCAGCGTGACCAGGACGACCCTGGGCCGCCAGACGAACGACACGCGGCCGATCCGCACACCCGGCGCCACCGCCGGCTTCACCACCGTCATGTTCACGCGCTCCTGACCTTTCCCCGCCACACCAGGACCGCGAAGAACGGGGCACCGATGAGGGCGACGAGGACGCCGGCGTCCAGCTCGCCCGGCCGCACCACGACGCGCCCCACGATGTCGCAGACGAGGAGGACGACCGCGCCGAGCAGTCCCGCGTACGGCACGAGCCAGCGGTAGTCGGGTCCGGCCAGGTACCGGGCCACGTGCGCCACCATCAGTCCGAGGAAGGCGATGGGGCCGCACGCCGCGGTCGCCGCGCCCGCGAGCAGGGTGACGGCGACGATGCCGGCGGTCCGGATCAGGGTGATGTGCACGCCGAGCCCCCGCGCCACGTCGTCCCCCAGGTTGAGCAGGTTGACCGAGGGCAGGACGGCCAGGGCCAGGACGAGGCCGACCACGATGAAGGCGGTCATCGGCCAGATGACGCGGAACGGGACACCGGCCACCGAGCCTGCGTTCCAGAACCGCAGGGCGTTCAGGGCCGCCTTGTCCGACAGGGCGACCGCCGTCGTCATCGCCGCGAGGAACACCGCGACGCCCTGCCCGGCCAGGGCGAGGGTGAGCGGGTTTCCGGCGCCGCGGCCGATGCTGGAGAGGCCGAACACGACGCCGCCGGCGAGCGCGGCCCCGAGGAAGGCGAACCACAGGTACTGGAACGGGTCGCTGAGCCCGAACACGGATATCGCCGTCACCACGGCGAACGAGGCGCCGGTGTTCACCCCCAACAGGCCGGTGTCGGCGATGGGGTTGCGGGTGAAGCCCTGGATCAGCGCGCCGCCGACGCCCAGCGCGATGCCGGCGACGATCGCGAGCACCGTCCGCGGCAGCCGCACGGTCTCCACGATGAGTCGGATGTCCGTCGCCTTCTGGTCGTGGCCCTGCCCCGCGAACAGGCCGTGCCACACCTCGGCCGGGGTCAACGCCCGCGCGCCCACGGCGATGGAGACCACCGAGGCGACGACGAGGACCGCGAGGACGGCCGCGAGCCCGCCGATCCGCCGTCGCCGTGCGCCGGTGATCCGGGACGGCGCCGGTCGTTCCACCGCGATCGCGCCCACGCCGGCCGGGGCCACCCGGGCCGGGGTGCCGCACGGCCGGGGCATCCTGCCCTTGCCGGGGGGAGGTTCACCGGTGGGGCGGCGCGTACCAGGGAGCACAGGCCTTTCCTCTCTCGTGTCTCACGCGTACCGCTCTCATGGCTCACGCGTACCGCGGACGCGCCGCCGCCGCGCCTGTACGGAGCGAACGCCCGGCAGGCACGGCGGCGGTGCGGTGGGGGGAACCCGGTCAGCGGGCCGGCTGGCCCAGGGCGGCGTCGGTCTCCTCGGCGACGGACCACGCCGCGCCGGCCGCGCCCGTGAGGTCACGGCCGAGGATCGAGTCGAGGATCTCGCCGACGCGTATCGCGGTGTTGGACAGCAGGGAGGAGGTGATGCCGTGGGTGTGCTCGGTGCCACCCTGGAGGTAGATGCCGCACCGCAGTTCGGGGTCGGTCGCCACGCGGTAGTCGCGCTCCACGCGGACGCGCCCCTGCTCGTCGCGGTGGCACAGGCCGGCGACGTCGCCGAGCAGACCGAGCCCGTCGGCCTGGAGGTATCCGGTCGCGCAGACGACGACATCGGCGTCGACCACGCTCTCCTCGCCCGTGACCAGGGAGGTGACGGTGGCGCGGACCCCGTCGGGGGACTCCTCGACGCCGGTGAGGCGCGAGATGTTCAGGAAGCGCAGCCGTTCCTCGCCGAGCACCTTCTCCTGGTACGCCTGGCGGTACAGGTCGTCGATGAGGTCGATGTCCACCACGGAGTAGTTGGTGTTGCCGTGATAGTCCATCAGGCGGCGCTTGACGTCCTCCGGCGCCGTGAAGTACTCGTCGACGGCCTGCGGGTCGAAGATGCGGTTGGCGAAGCTGCTGTCGTCCGCCGGGCTGTAGCCGTAGCGCGAGAAGACCGCGCAGACCTCGGCGTCGGGGAAGCGGCGGTGGAGGTAGGCGACGTTCTCCGCGGCGCTCTGGCCGGCGCCGACGACGACGAAGCGCCGGGGCTCGGTGCCCTCCAGGGCGTCGACCTTCCTCAGGAGGTCCGAGTTGTGCCAGACGCGGTCGGTGCGCTCGATGCCCTCGGGCATGACAGGGCGCAGTCCGGTGCCGACGACGAGGTTGCGGGCGCGGTGCACGACGACCTCGTCGCCCGAGCGGGCCGTCACGTCGACGTACTCCACCACGCCGTCGCGCAGGACGGGTTCGACGGCGACGACCTGGTGGCCGTACGAGACCATGTCGTCGACCTTGGCCGCGGCCCACTCGAAGTAGTCGTGGAACTCGACGCGGAGCGGGAACAGGTTCTTGTGGTTGACGAAGTCGATCAGGCGTCCCTTGCTCTGGAGATAGCAGAGGAAGCTGTACTCGCTGGTCGGGTTCCGCAGCGTCACCAGGTCCTTCATGAAGGAGACCTGCATCGTCGCGTCGTCGATGAGCATCCCGCGGTGCCATCCGAAGCCCGGCTGCTGCTCGAAGAAGTGAGCGGTGACCGCCTCCTGCCTTCCGACGCGCGCGTTGTGCTCGCTGAGCGCGATGGCCAGGGCCACGTTCGACGGCCCGAAGCCGATGCCGATCAGATCGTGGATCACTGGGGCGTCGCCGGGAAGAGCCTGTGACATGTCACTCCCATTCGTGCGGGACAGCCGCCCGTGGGGCGTCGTGTCGAGGGTGGGAAAAAGGGGGAGTCCAGGCGCACCGGTGACCGGCAGCCGAGTGGAACTTAGGTGAGGCTAACCTGATGCGTGCGGCACTGTCGACCGGACAAAGAGGTCATTTGGCTCGCCTCAGGGTCAATCGGCCCCAGAATCGGGGTCGTTGCGTTGTTAGGTAAGCCTTGCTTTACTTGCCCCTGATTGTTTCGCTCTACGAGGAGGAACCCGATGCGGGTCGTCATGTTCGGCTATCAGACCTGGGGCCATCGGACCCTGAAGGCGCTCCTGGACTCCGAGCACGAGGTCGTGATGGTCGTGACGCACCCCAAGAGCGAGCACGCCTACGAGAAGATCTGGAGCGACTCGGTCGCCGAACTCGCCGAAGAACACGGCGTTCCGGTCGTCATCCGCAACCGGCCCGACGACGAGGAGCTGTTCCAGCGGCTCAAG
The DNA here is from genome assembly GCF_040651795.1 of Streptomyces sp. NPDC048361. Taxonomy (NCBI): domain Bacteria; kingdom Bacillati; phylum Actinomycetota; class Actinomycetes; order Kitasatosporales; family Streptomycetaceae; genus Streptomyces; species Streptomyces sp. NPDC048361. Next base: position 57,643 of record NZ_JBEZKW010000011.1, on the reverse strand, counting down.
GAGGCCGACCCGGACATCATCGTCGCCAACAACTGGCGCACCTGGATACCGCCGCGCGTCTACACCCTGCCCAAGCACGGCACCCTCAACGTGCACGACTCGCTGCTGCCCCAGTACGCCGGTTTCTCGCCGCTGATCTGGGCCGTCATCAACGGCGAGCCCGAAGTGGGCGTCACGGCGCACCTGATGGACGAGGAGCTCGACGCGGGCGACATCGTGCGCCAGGAGGCGGTCGCCGTCGGCCCCCGGGACACCGCGACCGACCTCTTCCACAAGACGGTCGACCTGATCGCCCCGGTCACCATCGGCGCCCTCGACCTGATCGCCTCCGGGCAGACGGAGTTCACGAAGCAGGACCGCACCCGGGCCAGCTTCTTCCACAAGCGGGCCGAGGAAGACATCCGCATCAACTGGGAGTGGCCGGCCGAGGTGTTGGACCGCCTGATCCGCGCGCAGTCCGCGCCGTACCCGGCCGCCTTCACCTTCCACAAGGGCAAACGTCTGGAGGTGCTCGGTGCCGTGGTGTCCGAGGGCCGGTACGGCGGCACCCCGGGCCGTGTCTTCTATCGCGAGGGCGACGGCGTGGTGATCGTCGCCGGGGCGGACGCCCGCACGGGCCGCAACCACGGGCTCGCCGTCACCCGGGTACGGACCGAGGACGGCCGGGAGCTGCCCGCTGCCGAGTACTTCACATCGATGGGTGGCTACCTCACCGCGCGCCCCTGACAGCGACGGCGACCGTGATCACCGGCCCGGCCCGGACGGTCCCGGGCAGGCCGTGATCGCCGGGCTCAGAGCAGGAAGCCCGCCGGGAACGGGTCGGCCGGGTCCAGGAAGTACTGCGCCGTGCCGGTGATCCACGCCCGTCCGGTCACCGTGGGAATCACCGCGGTGAACGGGCCCACCGTCGTCTCGCCGACGAGCCTGCCGCTGAACTCCGTACCGATGAAGGACTCGTTGACGAAGTCGCGGCCCAGGGGCAGCTCGCCCCGGGCGTGCAGCTGGGCCATGCGTGCGGAGGTGCCGGTGCCGCACGGGGAGCGGTCGAACCAGCCCGGGTGGATCGCCATCGCGTGCCGCGAGCGCGTGGCGTCCGAGCCCGGGGCGGCGAGGTAGACGTGCTTCACCCCGGCGATCTCCGGGTCCTCGGGGTGCACGGGCGGCTCGGCCGCGTTGATGGCGTCCATGATCGCGAGCCCGGCGGTGAGCAGCTCGTCCTTGTGGTCCCGGCCGAACGGCAGGCCCAGCGCGTCGAGTTCGACGAAGGCGTAGAAGTTTCCTCCGTACGCGAGGTCGTAGGTGACCGTGCCGAGCCCGGCGACCCGCACCTTGCGGTCGAGCGCGAGGCAGAACGCGGGGACGTTGGTCAGCGTGACGGACCGCGCCGCGCCGTCCTCGACCCGCACCTCCACGCTCACCAGGCCGGCCGGGGTGTCGAGCCGTACCGTGGTGACGGGTTCGCTGACCGGGACCATCCCGGTCTCCACGAGGACCGTCGCCACCCCGATGGTGCCGTGCCCGCACATCGGCAGAAGACCGGACACCTCGATGTAGAGCACGCCGTAATCCGCGTCGGGCCGGGTCGGGGGCTGGAGGATCGCCCCGCTCATCGCGGCGTGTCCGCGCGGTTCGTACATCAGGAGCGTACGGATGTGGTCGAGGTGCTCCGCGAAGTACCGCCGGCGCTCGGCCATGGTGGCGCCCGGCACGACGCCGAGCCCGCCGGTGATGACGCGGGTCGGCATGCCCTCGGTGTGCGAGTCGACCGCGTGGTAGACGTGTCGGGTCCGCATGAACGTCCCTCTCTGACGGGCTGGTTGTGGCCTTCGGCCTGGCGGGCCAGGGGGTGTCCGGCCGCTCTAGTTGTGGCCTTCGGCGAGCGCCTTCTCGGTGGCGGCGCGCACCACCGCGTCCTGCTCGGCCGTCAGCGGCTGCCTCGGCGGCCGGGTCGGGCCGCCCGGGCGCCCGGCGATGTCCATGGACACCTTGATGGCCTGGATGAACTCGGTCTTGGAGTCCCAGCGCAGCAGCGGGTGGAGCGCCCGGTAGAGGGGGAGGGCGGTGGCGAGGTCGCCGGCGACCGCCGCGTGGTAGAGCCGGGAGCAGGCGCCGGGCAGCGCGTTAGGGTATCCGGCGATCCAGCCCACGGCTCCGGCGGTCGCGAGTTCCAGCAGCACGTCGTCGGCGCCGGCCAAGAGGTCGAGCTCTGGGGCGAGTTCGGCGATTTCGTAGGCCCGGCGCACATCGCCGCTGAACTCCTTGACGGCGACGATGGAGCCGTCGGCGTGGAGTTGGGCGAGAAGGGCGGGCGTCAGGTCCACCTTCGTGTCGAAGGGGTTGTTGTACGCGACGACGGGCAGGCCCGCCCGGGCGACTTCGGCGTAGTGGGCCCGCACGGAACGCTCGTCGGCGCGGTAGGCGTTGGGCGGGAGCAGCAGCACGGAGCCCGCTCCGGCGGCGGCGGCCCGCTCGGCCCAGCGACGGGATTCGGCGCTGCCGTACGCCGCGACGCCGACCATGACGCGGTCGCCGTCGCCCGCCGCCTCGATGGCCGTGTGCACGACGCGTTCGCGCTCTTCGTCGGTGAGCGTCTGGTATTCGCCGAGCGATCCGTTCGGCACGACTCCGTCGCTGCCGTTCTCGATCAGCCAGCGGACGTGCCGGCCGTAGGTGTCGAAGTCGATGGAGAGGTCGGGGCGCAGGGGAAGCGCAGTCGCTACGAGGATTCCGTGCCAGGGGCGCGCGCGGCGGGGTGCTGCTGACGTCATGGTCCAACTCCCAAGTGTTCCAACCCCAGTGTGGTGTGTGACATTTTACTGAACTGCCACAGCTACCCACAAGGGCCTTGCGGCCGCTGCGCTCAGTCGAGGACCGCGAACCCGTCCAGTTCGACCAACGCGTCGCCGTCCCAGAGCCGGACCGCGCCGATCACGGCCATCGCCGGATAGTCGCGGCCCGCCAACTCCCGCCAGATGGCTCCCAGTTCAGGTGCCCGTTCGCGGTAGTCCGCGACGTCCGTGGCGTACACGGTGACGCGGGCGAGGTCGCTCGGGGTGCCTCCCGCCGCTGACAGGGCCGCGAGAAGGTTGGTGAGCGCAGTGCGGAACTGTTCGGGCAGCGTGGCGCCCACCACCTTGCCGTCGCCGTCCAGCGCGGTCTGCCCGGCGAGGAACACCAGACGGGACCCGGTGGCGACGACGGCGTGGCTGAAGCCGGTCGCCGGGGACAGCCCGGCGGGGTTCACTCGGTCGAGGCTCACCGGTACAGCTCCTTCGCGATGATGGTGCGCTGCACTTCGCTCGCGCCCTCGTAGATACGGGGTGCGCGGACCTCGCGGTAGAGGTGTTCGAGCAGGTGTCCGCGGTGGAGCGCGCGGGCGCCGTGCAGCTGGACCGCCGTGTCGACGACGTACTGCGCGGCCTCGGTGGCGAACAGCTTGGCCATGGCCGAGCCGCGCGCGATGCCGGCATCGCCCCGGTCGTGGGCCGCGGCGGCCGCGTACACCAGGAGCCGCGCGGCCTCGGTGCGGGTCGCCATGTCGGCGACCTGGTGGGCGACGGCCTGGAGCTCCTTGAGCGGGCCGCCGAACGCGGTGCGGCGCGCGGTGTGGGCGAGGGTGGCGTCGAGCGCCGCCTGCGCCATGCCGACGGCGAACGCGCCGACGCTCGGCCGGAACAGGTTGAGCGTGGTCATCGCGACGGTGAAACCCCGGTCCCGCTCCCCCAGCATGTCGTCGGCGCTCACCGGCACGCCGTCGAAGGTGAGGCTGCCGATGGCGTGCGGGGAGAGCATGTCGAGCGGGGCGCCGGCCAGGCCCGGCCGGTCGGCGGGGACCAGGAAGGCGGTCACGCCGCGTGCGCCGGCGTCCGCCGTCGTGCGGGCGAAGACGGTGTAGAAGTCGGCCTCGGGCGCATTGGAGATCCAGCACTTCTCGCCCGTCAGCCTCCAACCCCCCTTGTATTCGGCCGCGTTGAGACTGAGCGCCGCCGCGTCCGAACCCGCGTCCGGCTCGCTGAGCGCGAACGCGGCGACCGCGCGGCCCGCCGACACCTCGGGCAGCCAGCGCTCGCGCTGCGCCGGCGTGCCGTACGCGGCGACGGGGTGCCCGCCGAGGCCCTGGAGGGCGAGCGCGGTCTCCGCCTCGGTGCACGCGTACGCCAGCGATTCCCGCATCAGGCACAGGTCGAGCGCGCCGGAATCGAAGAGGCGGGCGAGCAGCCCGTGCTCGCCGAGCGCCGCGACGAGTGGCCGGTTGACCCGGCCTGGCTCACCCTTGTCCGCAAGGGGACGCAGCCGCGCCTCCGCGAGCACCCGTAGCTCCCCGCACCACTCCCGCTGACCGGGCTCCAGCGCGAATCCGGGCATGGCCACCCCTCTCCCACTCGGGTTTCGACGGTCCCACTCGGCTCGGACGACGACTGTCCCACTCGGCTCGGACGACGACGCGGACCGACACCGGCCCGCACCGCTCACCCCGACCGGCGCCGGCCGGATGTCGAGCCGGCACCGACCGCACCGACCGCTCTATCGCGAACTGTTGACTGTCGTCATCCAAACGATACGCTCCAGAGGCGACAAGGGGGCGATCCCATATGGAGCTGAAGACCTCAGCGCACGCCGACACCTTTCCCCGCGACCATCTGCCGTCCGCCGACCAGTGGCCCCAGCTGCTGTTCGGCCCGCCGGGGCCGGACTACCCCGACCGGCTCAACTGCGGCGCGGAGCTCCTGGACGCCACCATCGCGCGCTTCGGCCCGGACCGTCCCGTCTTCCGCACCGGCGAGGGCGAGGTCTGGAGCTATCGGGAGCTGCGTGACCGGGTCGACCGGATCGCCCATGTCCTGACCGGCGAACTCGGCGTGGTGCCCGGAAACCGGGTGTTGCTGCGCGGGCCGACCACGCCGTGGCTGGCCGCCTGCTGGCTCGCGGTGATGAAGGCGGGCGCGGTCGCCGTCACGGTCCTCGCCCAGCAGCGCGCCCGTGAGCTGGGTGTCATGTGCTCCATCGCACGGATCGGCCACGCCCTGTGCGACGCCCGCGTCCTCGACGACCTGGAGCGGGCCGAAGCACCCGGGCTGCGCATCACGGCGTACGGCGGCGACGGGCCCGGCGACCTCGTGAACCTGGTCAAGCGGGCCCCGGCCGGGCGCTTCGCCGCCGTGGACACCTCCGCGGACGATGTCGCCCTGATCGCCTTCACCTCCGGCACCACGGGCCGCCCCAAGGGCTGTATGCACTTCCACCGCGACGTGCTCGCCATCGCCGACACCTTCGCGCGGCACATCCTGAAGCCGTCCCCCGACGACGTCTTCGCGGGCAGCCCCCCGCTCGGCTTCACCTTCGGGCTCGGCGGCCTCGTCGTCTTCCCGCTGCGGGCCGGCGCGTCCGCGCTGCTGCTCGAACAGGCGGGCCCCAGGCAGCTGTTGCCCGCGCTCGCCGAGCACCGCGTCTCCGTCCTGTTCACCGCGCCGACCGCCTACCGCACGATGCTGGAGGAGCTCGACAGCTACGACCTGGGCGCTCTGCGGCGCTGTGTGTCGGCCGGCGAGAACCTGCCGGCGGCGACCTGGCGGGCCTGGCGGGAGCGGACCGGCCTGCGGATCATCAACGGCATCGGCGCCACCGAACTCCTGCACATCTTCATCTCCGCCGCCGACGACGACATCCGGCCCGGCGCCACCGGAAGACCCGTACCGGGCTGGCAGGCACGCGTCGTCGACGAGGAGGGCGAGCCCGTCGAGGACGGCGAGCCGGGACTCCTCGCGGTACGCGGCCCGGTCGGCTGCCGCTACCTCGCCGACGAGCGCCAGCGCGCCTACGTACGGCACGGCTGGAACGTCACGGGCGACACCTATGTGCGCGACAGCGACGGCTGGTTCCGGTACGTGGCCCGCGCCGACGACATGATCATCTCGGCGGGGTTCAACATCGCGGGCCCCGAGGTCGAGGACGCGCTGCTTCGCCACCCCGACGTGACGGAGGCCGCGGTGGTGGGCCGGCCCGACGAACGGCGGGGCCATGCCGTTGTCGCGTACTGCGTGCTGAGGCCCGGTGTGCCACGCGGCGAGGAGACCGTGGCGCTCCTCCGCGACTTCGTGAAGTCCGAACTCGTTCCCTACAAGTGCCCGCGCGAGATCGTCTTCCTCGATGCCCTGCCGCGCACCCCCACCGGGAAGCTCCAGCGCTTCAGGCTGCGGGAACTAGAGTGACCGCGTGGCCGAGCTGCACACTCCCCGATCCCTGATCGTGACGCTGTACGGCGCCTACGGGCGCGAAACCTCCGGCTCCCTCGCGGTGGCCGAACTGATCAGGCTGCTCGCGGCGGTCGGCGTCGACGCGCCCTCCGTCCGCTCGTCGGTGTCCCGGCTGAAACGGCGTGGGCTGCTCGTGGCGCAGCCCACGGCGCTCGGCTCGGCCGGTTACGCCTTGTCGGACGACGCGCGCCAGCTCCTGGACGACGGCGACCGGCGCATCTACGCCCACCCCGCGCCGCGCGCCGACGACGGCTGGGTACTCGCGGTGTTCTCCGTCCCCGAGACGGAACGCAGCAAGCGGCACGTCCTGCGCTCACGCCTGGCCAGGCTCGGCTTCGGCTCGGCTGCGCCCGGCGTGTGGCTCGCCCCGGCCCACCTGTACGACGAGGCGCGGCACACCCTGGAACGCCTCCAACTCGCCCCGTACGTCGACCTGTTCACGGGCAACCACCTCGGCTTCGCGCCCACGGCCGAGGCGGTGGCACGCTGGTGGGACCTGCCCGCCATCGCTCAGCAGCACGAGGACTTCCTCGCCCGCCACGAGCCGGTGCTGCGCACCTGGGAGTCGCGCGCACCCGCCGGCCCGGGCAGCTCGGAGGCCGCCTACCGGGACTACCTTCTGGTCCTCGACTCCTGGCGCCGTCTTCCCTACGCCGATCCGGGTCTGCCCGCCGGCCTGCTGCCCCGGGCCTGGCCCGGCGCCCGCTCCGCCGACGTCTTCGCCCGGCTGCACGCGCTGCTGCGGGACGCGGGAGCCGGGTTCGTGCGGGGCGAGCTGCCCGGGTCCGGTGTCCGCGCGGGCGTCGTTTCAGTCTGAGGTCAGCCTGAGGCGCGGGCGGGGGGCGTCGGTGCGGCCGGTGGGCGGGGGGCGGCTGCCCGCCCGGTAGGGCAGGGGCCAGCTCGCGCCGGGGCCCGCGTAGGACTGTTCGGCGGCGGCGTGCAGCGTCCAGTGCGGGTCGTACAGGTGGGGGCGGGCCAGGGCGCACAGGTCGGCCCGGCCGGCCAGCAGCAGGGAGTTGACGTCGTCCCACGAGGAGATGGCGCCGACCGCGACGACCGGGATGTCCAGCTCGTTGCGGATCCGGTCGGCGAACGGGGTCTGGTAGGAGCGGCCGAACTCGGGGCGTTCACCGGGGACGACCTGGCCGGTGGAGACGTCGATGGCGTCGGCGCCGTGCGCGGCGAAGGCGCGGGCGATCTCGACGGCGTCCTCGGCGGTGGTGCCACCGTCGGCCCAGTCGGTGGCGGAGATCCGGACCGTCATCGGCCGGTCGGCGGGCCAGACGGCGCGGACCGCGTCGAACACTTCGAGGGGGTAGCGCAGCCGCCCGGCGAGGGAACCACCGTAGGCGTCGGTCCGTTGGTTGGTGAGAGGGGAGAGGAAACCGGAGAGCAAGTAGCCGTGGGCGCAGTGCAGTTCGAGGAGGTCGAAGCCGCAGTCGGCGGCGCGGCGGGCCGCGGCCGTGAACCGGTCGCGGAGCGCGGTGAGCCCCGCGCGGTCGAGGGCGTGCGGGATCTGGTTGACGCCGGGACGGTAGGGCAGGGCAGAGGCGGCGGCGAGGGGCCAGTTGCCGGTGTCGAGCGGCTGGTCCATGCCGTCCCACATGAGCTTGGTGGAGCCCTTGCGCCCGGAGTGGCCGAGCTGGACGCCGAGGGCGGTGCCGGGCGCCTGGGTGTGCACGAAATCGGCGATCCGCCGCCAGGCGTCGGCCTGTTCGCCGGTGTAGAGGCCGCCGCATCCGGGGGTGATGCGACCCTCGGCGCTGACGCACACCATCTCGGTCATGACCAGGCCCGCGCCGCCGAGCGCACGGGCACCCAGGTGCACCAGGTGGAAGTCGCCGGGGACGCCGTCGACCGCCGAGTACATGTCCATGGGTGAGACGACCACGCGGTTCTTCAGTTCGAGGCCGCGCAGCCGGAAGGGGGTGAACATGGGCGGGGTGCCCGGCGGGCAGCCGAACTCCCGCTCGACGGTGTCGGTGAAGCCGCTGTCGCGCAGCCGCAGGTTTCCGTGGGTGACGCGGCGGCTGCGGGTGAGGAGGTTGAAGGCGAACTGCCGCGCGGGCTGGTCGAGATAGCGGCCCAGCTCCTCGAACCAGCGCAGGCTCGCGGCGGCCGCGCGCTGCGTCGACTCCACAACGGGCCGGCGCTCGCTCTCGTACGCCGCGAGGGCCGTGGGCAGATCGGGCTGCTCCTCGATGGAGGCGGCGAGGGCGAGGGCGTCCTCGACGGCGAGCTTGGTGCCGGAGCCGATGGAGAAGTGCGCGGTGTGCGCCGCGTCGCCGAGCAGCACCGTATTGCCGTACGCCCAGCGGTCGTTGACGACGGTACGGAAGGCGGTCCAGGAGGAGTTGTTGCCGCGCAGGGTCCGCCCGCCGAGGGCGTCGGTGAAGATTTTCGCGCAGAGGTCGGCGGAGGCCTTCTCGTCGAGCGTGTCGAATCCGGCGGCCGTCCACACCTCCTCCCGCATTTCGACGATGACCGTGGAGGAGCCGGCGGCGTAGGGGTAGCCGTGGAGTTGCATCACGCCGTGGTCGGTCTCGGCGATCTCGAAGCGGAACGCGTCGAACGCGAAGTCGGCGGCGAGCCAGATGTAGCGGCAGCGGTGGGTCGTGATGCGGGGCGCGAAGTGTTCGGCGTGCGCACCGCGGGTGAGACTGTGCACCCCGTCGGCGGCGACCACCAGGTCGTACGCGGAGGCGAGTTCGGCGGCGGGCGGCGCCTCGGCGCGGAAGCGCAGGTCGACGCCGAGCGCCTGGCAGCGCTCGTGCAGGATCTCCAGGAGCCTGCGCCGGCCGAGCGCGGCGAAACCGTGGCCGCCGGAGGTGAGGGTGTTCCCCCGGTGCACGATGTCGATGTCGTCCCACCGGACGAACTCGGCGCGCAGCGCCCGGTAGACGGCCGGGTCGGCGTGTTCGATGCCACCGAGGGTCTCGTCCGAGAGCACGACGCCGAAGCCGAAGGTGTCGTCGGGTGCGTTGCGCTCCCAGAGCGTGATGGAGCGCGCCGGGGCGAGCCGCTTGAGCAGGGCCGCGGCGTAGAGCCCGCCGGGGCCGCCGCCGATAACAGCGATGCGTAGTGGGGGGCGACCGTTGGGGGTGCCGGGCGCGTCGGGAGTGTTGCGCGCGTCGGGCGCGCTGGATGCATCGGGAGTGCTGGGCGTGTGGGGCGCTTCGGGCACATGGGGCGTGACGGGCGTGCTGGGCACGTGGGCCGCGTCGGGAGTGCTGCGCGCGACGGACGCGGCGGCTGGTGGGTGGGCCATCGTCAGCGGCCCTGCCATTTCGGGGGGCGCTTCTCGGTGAAGGCGGCGTGGAATTCGGCGTAGTCCTCGCCGTTCATCAGGAGCGCCTGGGTGGCCGCGTCCAGCTCGACGGAGGCCGCGAGTGGCATGTCGAGTTCGGCGGTGAGCAGCGCCTTGGTCTGCGCGTACGCGAGGGCGGGGCCGTCGGCGAGACGGCGGGCGAGCTCGACGGCGCGTTCGTCCGCGCGGCCCTCGTCGGTCAACTCGCTGAGCAGGCCGATGCGTTCGGCCTCCGGGGCGCGCACCGGCTCGCCGAGCATGAGCAGCCGGGTGGCGTGGCCGAGGCCGACGACGCGGGGCAGCAGATAGGCGGCGCCCATGTCACCGCCCGACAGGCCCACCTTGGTGAACAGGAACGCGAAGCGCGCGGTGGGGTCGGCGATACGGAAGTCGGCGGCGAGGGCGAGCACTGCGCCCGCGCCCGCGGCGACGCCGTGCAGGGCCGCGATCACCGGGAAGGGGCACTCGCGGATCGCGCGGACGACCTGGCCGGTCATGCGGTTGAAGTCGAGGAGCTCCGCGGTGTTCATGGACAGGGTGGCGCCGATGATGTCGTCGACGTCGCCGCCCGAGCAGAAGCCGCGGCCCTCGCCGGCCAGGACCAGGGCGCGTACGGAGCGTTCCCTCGTCAGCTCGGCGAGCAGGTCGCGCAGGTCGGCGTAGGCGCCGAAGGTCAGCGCGTTGAGCTTCTCGGGGCGGGCGAGGGTGACCGTGGCGACGCCGTCGGCGATGACGAGCCGGAGATGGCGCCAGTCCTCGGTGCGGGGCGCTGAGCTGGGAAAGGGGCTCATCGGGGGCTGCGGCCTCCTTCGGCGGGGCGGCGTGCCGCCGCTGCGTCTGCTGCCTGCCCTCCGAAGGTAACACCCTTGTGTGACTGTCGTCACGAGTACGCGATACGCGCCGCCGGTGGCGCTGGGCCTGCCGACGGGCAAGTGCGGGGCCGGGTCAGTTTGCGACCACTTCGTCGTACGGGGCGGGCACGGTCTGCGGGTACTCGCGGTGCGGGGCCGGGCGGGCACGGCCTGCGGCCACGCCGTGGTGCGGGGCCGGGACCACGTCGCCGTGCGGGCTCACACCACCCCCCGTACGGGCCCGAGACGGCCGTGCAAGGCCGGGGGCGACCGTGGTGCGAGCCCGCACCACCGCGCCATACGCGCCCAGGACCACGGTTCACGGAGGGCCCAGGATCTGCCGAGGCACGGTTCACGGAAGGCCCCCGGGCCCGGCCGAGGCCACGACCCGCGCGAAACCCGTCCCGGCCCTCCAGCGGCCCGCCCGCACACGGGCCCGGCCCCGTCCCGAGCCCGCCGAGCGGGCAGCAGGCCACCGCTCGCGCCGGGCCCTGGGCCGCCCAGAGACCAAAGTCCCGTGCACCGATGGCCCACCGTCCGGCGTCCCCGGCCCCAGCTCCCCTATGACCTGGCGCCACTCCTTCGTACCGTGGGGGGAGGACCACTCCCCGCGCCACGACTGTCCTGGCTACCCGAACGGACCCTCCGCCTTGCCCGACCCCTCCGGTCCCGACCGTGACGCCACGCCCTCCGCGTGGCGCATCGCGCTGCCCCACACCGCCGCCGCGGCGCCGATGTGGCGCATCGCGCTGCCCCACACCGCCGCCGCGGCGCCGATCGCCCGCGCGCTGATCCGTACCGCGCTCGCGGACCTCGACGCGGGCGCCGACAGCGACACGGCCGAGCTGCTCACCGCGGAGCTGGTGGCCAACGCCGTCGAGCACACGACGGGCGACGCGCCGATAGAGCTGGTGGTGGAGCTGCTCGGGTCGGGCTGTCAGGTCGAGGTGCACGACGGTTCGCCGGTACCGCCGGGCGATCTGGGCGAGTCGGCGTCCGGCCCCCACCCCGACCCCTGGCAGGAGCACGGCCGGGGTCTGCTCCTCATCCGCACCCTGAGTTCGGCCTGCGGCCACCGCCCCACCGCGAGCGGCAAGGCGGTGTGGTTCACGCTGTCGGACCGCCACCCCTGACCGGGGCCCGGCTCACGCCGCCGGGCCGGCGCCCCCGGCCAGTCGCGAGCGCCCACGGCCGTAGCAGGCGTACAGGAGCGAGCCCGCCAGTAGGAACACGGCGAACTGGAGCCAGGTCGTCCAACCCGTCCCGTACATCAGATAGAGGCAGAAGCCGACGCCCAGGATCGGGCTGACCGGGTAGAACGGCACGCGGAACGAACGCTTCAGGTCCGGCTCGGCGCGGCGCAGGGCGACGACGGCCACGTTCACCACGGCCATCACGGCGAGCGTGCCGATGGTGGTCAGGTTCACCACCGCATCGAGCGAGGCGAACGCGGCGGGAACCGCGAAGACGAGGGCGACGATCCAGGTGTTGACGGCCGGCGTCGCGGTCTTCGGCGAGACACGCTCGAAGACCCGCGGGACGAGACCGTCGCGGGACATCGACATCAGGATGCGGGTCTGCCCGTACATCACGGCGAGCACCACCGAGGCGATGGCGACGACCGCGCCGAACGCGATGACACCGCCGCCGAACGCCGACCCGGTGACCTGGTTGACGATGAGCGACAGCGCGGCGGGCTTGTCGCCGACGGCGTCCGCGCCGAGTCCGCCGATCGCGGCCAGGGCGACCGCGCAGTACAGCAGGGTGACCAGTCCGATGCAGATCATGATCGCTATCGGGATGTTCTTGCGCGGGTTCTTCACTTCCTCGCCGGCCGTGGTGATCGCGTCGAAGCCGATGTACGAGAAGAAGGCCAGCGAGGCGCCCGCGGTGACCCCGGCGGCGCCGTGGGTGGCGAACGGCGAGAGGTGGCCGGCCTTGAACGCCGTGAACGCGATCGCCAGGAACAGCAGCAGGATGCCGATCTTGAGGACGGCCATGGCGGCCGTCGCCCGCGCACTCTCCCTCACGCCGCGCACCAGGAGGGCCGCCGCGAGCAGGATGACGACGACCGCGGGCAGGTTGACCACCCCGCCGTCGCCGGGTCCGGCGGAGAGCGCGGCGGGCAGCTGCCATCCGACGACACTGTTCAGGAGCTCGTTGAGGTACTGGCTCCAGCCGACCGCGACCGCGGAGACCGAGACGCCGTACTCCAGGAGCAGACACCAGCCCACCAGGAAGGCGGTGCGCTCGCCGAGCGTGGCGTACGCGAAGGAGTACGAGGAGCCGGAGACCGGGATCGCGCCGCCGAGCTCCGCGAAGGCGAAGGCGGTGAAGACGCAGGTGACGGCGGCCAGCACGAAGGAGAGGACCACGGCGGGGCCGGCCTTGGCGACGCTGTCGGAGAGCCCGACGAAGATGCCGGTGCCCACGATCGCACCGACGCCGAAGCAGACGAGCTGGAAGAGCCCCATCGTGCGGCGCAGGCCGTGCCCTTCGAGGTCGGCGCCGGATTCGGCGATGAGCTGCCGCGGCGGTTTGATCCGCAGGCGGTGGGCGGGGCTGGTGGCGGGGTGGGGGCGCCGCATGGGGGGACTCTCGTTCCTGGTCGTACACGCCGCGGCCGGGAGGGGGAGCCGCGCACAAAGAAAGCGGGGCCCGAGCGTGCGAGCTCGGACCCCACCAAGAGGCGACATAGTAGCCACCCCGCCGCATCTTCACCCAATCGAGCGCATTCCTATTCGACGCGTACGCCCGTCTCCGTGTGCCACCCCGGCAGGCTAGGCGGCGCCCCAGCCACCGGAGGCCTCGGGCCGGGCCCCGAGCGTGGCCACCAGGACCGCCTTGATCGTGTGCAGCCGGTTCTCCGCCTCGTCGAACACGACCGAGTGCGCCGATTCGAAGACCTCGTCGCTCACTTCGAGTTCGGTGAGCCCGTACCGCTCGAAGATGTCGCGGCCGACCTGGGTGGCGAGGTCGTGGAAGGCGGGCAGACAGTGCAGGAACTTGACGCCGGGGTTGCCGGTGGCGCGCAGCACGTCCATGGTCACGGCGTACGGGGCGAGCGCCTCGATGCGCTCGGCCCAGACCTCCTGGGACTCCCCCATCGAGACCCAGACGTCGGTGGCGACGAAGTCCGCGCCGGCCGCACCCTCCGCGACGGACTCGGTGAGCGTGATGCGGGCGCCGCTCACCGTGGCCGCCTCGCGTGCCTGCGCGACGATCTCCTCGGCCGGCCAGTACGCCTTGGGCGCCACGATCCGGACGTCCATGCCGAGCAGGGCGCCCGTGGCGAGGTAGGAGTTGCCCATGTTGAAGCGGGCGTCACCCAGATAGGCGAAGACGACCTCGCCCAGCGGCTTGTCCGTGTGCTCGGTGACGGTCAGGACGTCGGCGAGCATCTGGGTGGGGTGCCAGTCGTCGGTCAGGCCGTTGTAGACGGGTACGCCGGCGTGGGCGGCGAGGGTCTCGGCGGTCTCCTGCGCGTCCCCGCGGAACTCGATCGCGTCGAACATCCGGCCAAGGACCCGGGCCGTGTCGCGCGGCGACTCCTTCTTCCCGATGTGCGAGCCGGCCGGGTCGATGTACGTCGTCGACGCGCCCTGGTCGGCGGCGGCCACCTCGAAGGAGCAGCGAGTGCGCGTCGAGGACTTCTCGAAGATCAGCGCGATGTTGCGGCCGCGCAGCTGCTGGACCTCGGCGCCCGCCTTCTTGGCGGCCTTGAGGTCGGCGGCGAGCGTGACGAGCCCGAGGAACTCCTCGGCCGTGAAGTCCAGCTCCTTGAGGAAGTGGCGGCCTGCGAGGTCTATCGCCATGGTGGCTGCTCCTGGGGCGGGTAGGGGACGGCAGCGAGACCCGGCAGCGCCGGACATCACTGGAAGTCTATACGTTTGAGCGCATCACTATACGGCATCACGTTCGACCGGACAGCTCATGCACCGCGGGCCTCCCCTCCCCCGGCCCAGCTCATTGCCCCGGATCTCGATCACCTCGATGCCCTCCTTGCGCAGATGCGTATTGGTCGTGACGTTGCGCTCGTACGCGACCACCACCCCCGGCTCGACCGCGAGCACGTTGCAGCCGTCGTCCCACTGCTCGCGCTGGGCGGAGTGCACGTCCTGGGTGGCGGTGAGCACCCGGATCCGGTCGAGGCCGAGGGCCGCCGCGATCGCCCGGTGCATGTGCTCCGGCGGATGGTCGGTGACCTTGAGCTCCTGCTCGCCGGCGCCCGGCTCGATCGTGTACGAGCGGAGCATGCCGAGGCCCGCGTACTGAGTGAAGGTTTCTCCGTCGACCATTGTCATCACCGTGTCGAGGTGCATGAACGCCCGCCGTTTCGGCATGTCGAGCGCCACGATGGTCGCTGCCGAGCCCGCGGCGAACAGCCCGCGCGCCAGCATCTCGACGGCCTGCGGCGTGGTCCGCTCGCTCATCCCGATCAGCACAGCCCCGTTCCCGATCACCAGGACGTCACCGCCCTCGATGGTCGAGGGATAGTCGCTCTGCCCCCGCGACCAGGTGTTGAACGGCCCCGCCTGCGCGCCCGTGAACAGCGGGTGGTGGCGGTAGATCGCCTCGAAGTGCACGGTCTCGCGCTGCCGGGCCGGCCAGCGCATCGCGTTGATCGAGACACCGTCGTAGATCCACGCGGAGGTGTCACGGGTGAAGAGGTGGTTGGGCAGCGGGCCGAGCAGGAAGTCGTCGAGGTCCATCGCGTGGAAACGCACCGACGTGGGCTCCGGGTGGCCTTCGAGGAATTCCCTCTTGGTCATCCCGCCGACGAGCGCCTCCGCCAGGTCCGCGTCCGGCAACTCCTCGAAGGCCGCCCGCAGATGGTCCGTCGCGAGCGGCCCGTACTCCTTCTCGTCGAAGACCCGGTCAAGGACGAGCCCGCGGGCCGCGGGGATCCCCAGCGACTCGCGCAGCAGGTCTCCAAAGAGGTGCACCTCCACCCCTCGGTCGCGCAGTACGTCGGCGAAGCCGTCGTGCTCCTGTCTGGCCCGGCGCACCCACAGCACGTCGTCGAAGAGCAACGCGTCCTTGTTGCCGGGCGTGAGCCGTTTCAGCTCCAGGTCTGGCCGGTGGAGTATGACGCGGCGCAGCCGCCCGGTCTCGGAATCGACATGGAATCCCATGCCTCCATCCTGTCCCGCCCCGCCCCGCCTCACCCGGCAAACACGGTGGCCTCCGGCGGTAGGGGGGAGAGGACGCCCGCGGTGGGCTCCGGGTGCCCGCTGGTTGCCCTGAGCCGGGCGTCCCCCTTTCGGCCGGAACCGACCGGCTCACGGCCGGGGGCACACCCGCGCCACCACGCGTGAGGGCGGTGCGGCCTCAGCCCCCGCGGGGCGACCCCGGCTCACCATTCCGCGAGTCCACGGGTCCACGGGTCCACGGGTCCACAGGGCGGCCGACTCCCCGGTCCCGGGGGTGACTGCACCAGGGCCGGAAGCCTGCTTGTAGCCGCGGACCGGGCGTCCCGCCGACCGGGTTTCGCCAGGGGCCCCGCACCCCGGCGGAACCCGGCCCGGGCCAAGGCCGCGCACACCAAGGTTTTCGCTACGCCTGAGCGGTGCGGATCCGCGCCGACAGCTCGGAGATCCCCGACGGCCCGACCCTGCAGCACCCTCCGACGAGCCGCGCTCCGGACGCTGTCCACTCCTCGATCCGCGCCGCGTCGAACGTCACGTCACCCGTCCAGCGACGGTGCTCCGCGTCCCAGCGCTCGCCACTGTTGGGATAGACCACCACCGGCTTGCCCGAGACCGATGCCGCGAGCGGCACCGCCCGGCCGGCGTCGGCCGGAGTGCAGCAGTTGACCCCGGTCGCGATCACCTGGTCCCGGCCCGCGACGAGCCCGAACGCCTCGGCCAGATCCTGCCCGGCCCGCGTGCGCCCGCCCTCGATGCTGTACGAGAGCCACACCGGCACCCCGCACCCCTCGACCGCCCGCAGCAGCGCCTCGGCCTCGTCGATGTCGGGGACCGTCTCCAGGGCCAGCACATCGGGTTCCGCCGCGACCAACGCCTCGATCCGGGGCCGGTGGAACCGCTCCAGTTCCCGCACGCTCAGCCCGTACCGCCCCCGGTACTCGCTGCCGTCGGCCAGGAAGGCACCGTAAGGGCCGACGGAGGCAGCCACCCAGATGTCGTCACCGAGCGACTCCGCGCGCCCGACCGCGGAGCGCAACTCCTGCAACTCCCCTGCCGCTCGTGCCAGTTGGACACTGGTGGCGAGAAGGCGCCCGGCCTCTTGACGACCCAGGCCCCGGCGGGCGAACCCTTCGAACGTCGCCTGATAGCTGGCGGTGGTGAGAACTCGGGCGCCCGCCCGTACGTACGCCGTGTGGGCGGTCCCGATCTGCCGCGGGTCGTCCGCGAGCAGCCGGGCCGACCACAACTCGTCGCTCAAGTCGCAGCCTTGCGCAACGAGTTGGTTGGACAAACCACCATCCAGGACGACCGCCCCCTGTGTGAGGGCCTCGGCGAGTGTCCGGGCGGGGCGCACGGTCAGGCTCCGGTCAGCTGCGGCAGCACCTGCGCTGAGATCAGTTCGAGGTGGTCGAGGTCGTGGAGGTCGAGGAGCTGCAGATAGACGCGGGACGAGCCGGTCGCCTCGTATTTGCCGATCTTCTCGACGACTTCGGCGGGCGAGCCCGCGAGGCCGTTGGCCTTGAGCTCCTCCACGTCCCGTCCGATGGCGGCGGCCCTGCGCGCCACCTCGGCGTCGTCCTTGCCGACGCACACCACCAGCGCGTTGGAGTACACGAGGTCGTCCGCCCTGCGCCCGATGGCTTCGGCGGCCGCCCTCACCCGGGTGAACTGCCGCTCGCTGTCCTCGATGGAGGCGAAGGGGATATTGAACTCGTCGGCGTACTGCGCGGCGAGACGCGGGGTGCGCGTGGCCCCGTGGCCGCCGATCAGGACGGGCACCTTGGCCTGCGCGGGCTTGGGCAGCGCAGGCGAGTCGCTGAGCTGGTAGTAGGCCCCCTGGAAGTCGAAGGTGCGGCCCACTTCGGTGGCCCAGAGTCCGGTGACGATGGCCAGCTGCTCCTCCAGCCTGGCGAACTTCTCCTTCGGGTAGGGGATTCCGTACGCCTTGTGCTCCTCCTCGAACCAGCCGGCTCCCAGGCCGAGTTCGACCCGGCCGCCGGACATCTGGTCGACCTGGGCGACCTGGATGGCGAGGACACCAGGCAGCCGGAAGGTCCCTGCGGTCATCAGGGTGCCGAGCCGGATGCGCTTGGTCTCCCGTGCGAGTCCGGCCAGGGTGATCCAGGCGTCGGTCGGACCCGGCAGTCCGTCGGCGGTCCCCATCCGGAGATAGTGGTCGGAACGGAAGAAGGCGTCGAAGCCGAGGTCTTCGGTGGCCTTGGCGACGGTCAGGAGAGTGTCGTAGCCGGCGCCCTGCTGGGGTTCGGTGAAGATGCGAAGATCCATGGCTCCATCCTGCACCGTGGAGCCGCCGTCAACCCTGCCTCCACGACTCCCCCGACCAATCCCCGGTCGGGTGAACATTGGCCGCTCTGGTGGTGCACGCACCCTCTGACCAGTGACGTTGAGGCCCAACGGTCGTTGGCTCGGGCGGAGCCGGAGTGCCCGGCCCGCGTGTCGGCGGCCGTGGCCGGTACGTCGACCGATTTTCCGCCCTCCGCCCCTGCCGGAGGGCTCGGGCCGAGGAGGCCGCCATGTCCCAGGAAGCCGTGCCGGAACAGGAAGCCGGGCCGGAACAGACTGTGCCGCAGCAGTCGGTGCCCCACTCCGCATCCCAGCAGCAGGGCGCGCCCAAGGGGCTGTTGCAGCAGATGGAGGAGCTGATGGCGGCACTGAGCGCGGACCTGACCCAGCTCGACGCGGACCTCCAGTCCACCGCCGACCGCACCCCACCCGCGGCGGGGGCCGGCCCGGCGCCGGTCCCGGCCTCGGCCCCGGTGGCCGTGCCGTTGCCGGACCCGGTGGCGGAGGAAGCGCGCGAGGCGGGCGAGGGGGGCGGGGCGGGCGAGCTGCACGACGTACGCGGAACGGCGCAGGCTCACGGGGAGGGAGCGTGCGAGGTGCGCCCGGGGCACGAGGCGGACGAAGAGCAGTACGAACAGTACGAGCAGCACGAGAGCCGTCCTCAGCCGTAGGCGCCGAGCACCGCCGCGCGGGGGACATCGGCGACTGAGGTATGCGGCGCCCCGCCCGGGGCCACGCACCGGCCCCGGCTATGGGCTCGGCCAAGTGCTCCCTCAAGCTGAGCGGGGCGCTCGGCCCTTCGGCCGCCCCTTGCTCAACCGCGAGGCCGCCCCATCGGCCTCTCGGTCCTTCAGTCCTCCGACTCACTGCCCCTCCCGCCCCTCGGCCCTCTCGCCGGTTGGCCCGTTGGTTCGTGGCTCGCCGGCCCTCTCGCCGGCCCCTGGCTCGCTGCCTCTCTCGTCTTCTCATCCCTTGACCTCCCGGCCCCCGCTGCCCGCCCACCGCCCGCACGTCAGGGTCCCCGCCAGGTCAGGCCAGCCCCGAACCGGCTCGGTTCGGGCCGGAATCAGTTCAGCTCGGCCCACGCCGGAACCGGCTCGGCGCGGCTCGGTCCGCCTCGGCTCGGCTCGGCCCAGGGCCGGCTCAAGCTCGGGCATCCGGGGGGCCTTCAGGGTGGGCCCGTCGTCGAGTCGCGTAGCACCTCCGTCGATCTCTCCTGGTTCCGCAAGGTCAGGCGGCGCAGCATTCCGCGGACCCGGTCCGTCGATTCGTCGGCCGCGTCGATGGCTTCCATGCACTGCCAGTACAGGGCCTCGTCGTCCGTGGCGCAGGCGACGGAGACCAGGGCCATGGCGACATCGCCCAACAGCGCGGCCAACGAGGTCAACGCGCTTGCCGCATCGCCCACTTCGGACAGCTGGCCGGCTCGGACGGCCGACCGTCGCAGGCCGGGGTGGTCGAGGACCGCGCAGCCCCGGCTGCCGGCTTCGGTGAGGCCGCGGGCCTCGCCCCGCAACTCCGGCGGCCCGGTGGCCGCCAGGTGGCCGCCGATCGCCTGGGCCAGTGCCTGTGCCTGCCAGGCCTCCCCCACGATGTCGAGCACAGCCCCACTCTGGGTCAGTGCATGCCGGCTGACTTTTAAGAGCCGTACCGCATCCATTCGATGCCCCCGTTTCCCGCGCCGGACCCGGCGTTCGCGTCCACTACCTAGAGTGAGCTTGCCCGGCCCGGAAAGCCAGAGGAAATCGGAAATCTGTGCACAGCAAGGCGATTGTGAGTATCTCGGTCACTCAAAAGAGTGACTCTCCGTGTTCGTTGGCGAGTTGGGCGGCTGTGGCAAGGACCTCGATGACTCCACGGACCTCGAAGGCTCCGCAGGCTTCGGGGACTCCGCGGACCTCGAATACTCCGCAGGCTTCGCGGACATCGAAGACTCCGCAGGCTTCGCGGATCCCGTGGACCTCTGGGGCTCAGAAACCGGGAAGCGCAGCTCGTTGCGGTCGATCTTGGCGTCGAGCGCCGCGAGCGCGTCGATGCCGAGGACCTCGCAGAGCTGGAGCAGATAGGCGAGGACATCGGCGACCTCGTCGGTGACGCGGTGCGCCGTGTCCGGGTCGTTCATCACCCGGTCCGACTGTTCGGGGGTGAGCCACTGGAAGATTTCGAGGAGTTCGGAGGCTTCGACGCTGAGGGCGGCGACGAGGTTCTTGGGGGTGTGGTACGGCTGCCAGTCACGGGCGGCGGCGAATGCGGCGAGCCTGCGCTGCAGGGCCGCTACGTCGAGTTGGGTCACGGTCGCAGGTCTACCACTGTCGCCCCGTGCGCTTCACGGACGCCGTCCGCGCTACCGACGGCGCCAAGGAGGCGGATGTGGCCCCGGGCGCACATCTCGGCGGCGAGGGCGATCAGTTCGCGGGTCTGACGGGGGTCGAGCGCGCGGTCGAGCCCGTCGGCGATGACGGTGAGGGTCTGCATGGCCGGGGGCACCTCGGCGACGGTGTCCACGGCGAGGACGCCCGGCCCCGTGAGCAGCACGAGCGCGAGCGCGAGATAGCGCAGTTCCCCTTCGCCCAGCCGTCCGACCGGGGTGCCGTGCCGGTTGCCGCCGCGCGCGAGGACGGCACGTACCGTACCGTCGGCGAGTTCTTCGGTGGTCAGGCCGGTGACGGCGCCGTGGCAGCCGGCGCGGGCCGCGGTGACGAGACGGCCGTGGCGGATGCCGCATTCGGTGCGGGTACGGAGCAGAACCTCGGCCAGGTTCTCGCAGCCGCGCCGCAGCCGGCCGCCGGCGGCCCCCTGCGTGGGCACGATGGGCGCGCGCATGCGCTGCGGCTGGGGGTCGCACGGAAACACCGAGCGCAGCGCGACCACGACTTGTTCGGCCGCCGCCAGAACGTGCCGTTGGCCTTCCGTCTTGCCCGCGACGCGCAGCGGCAGCAGCGCGGTGCCGAGCCGGTCGTCGGGCAGGGGCGCGCGTGTCACGGGGACCGCGCCCGCCGTGTGCCAGGCCGCCTGGACGGTGGAGCGGCTCGGGTCGCGCAGCGCGGTGCTCAGGAGGGTCTGTCCTTCGCTGGTCAAACGTTCGCCGACGACGCGGAGTTCTGGCTCGGCCTGGACGGCGAGGTCGAGGCGTACCGGCCCGACGGGACCGTCGACGGTGCAGCCGATGCGGAAACCTCGGCGGCCCTGCGCGTCGGCGTCGGCGCGCTCCGGCACACAGCCCACCGGATCGCGGAACACAGCTCCCAGCGCGGCGCCCGAACCGAGCCTGGCGAGCGCTTCGAACGCTTCGAGGACGCTGGACTTGCCGCTGCCGCTCGGCCCGGTGATCAGGGTGAGGGGGCCGAGCGGGATGACCGCGCCGCGGTGTGTCCTGAAGGCGGACAACCGTAATTCGGTGACGGTGGGTCGATCGGGACGGGCGTTTCTGTCACTGGTGGTGGTCATGGTTCGGACCGTACGCAGCTCGAAAACTGACGAACCGTTCCGCCGCGTGGACCTTCCTACGAATGAGGGACGGCACAACGCTGCGGGACGGTCCTGGGCGAGGCGGTGGGGCGGCGGGGCAATGGAGGGGTGGAGGGGGTGGGGCCATGGAGCGGTGGGTCGCTCAGGGGTGCGGGACGGCCGCCGCCGCGATGCCTTCCACCTCGGTGCCGGCCGGGGCGAGCAGGAAGACGTTGCGGTCGACGCGGTGCATCCCGCTGCCCAGGCCGAAGACGACGCCGGTACTGAAGTCGAGGATGCGCTTGGCGACTTCGGGGTCGGCTCCGGTCAGATCGAGCAGGACCGGGATCTGGGCCATGAGGTAATCGGCCACTTCGCGGGCGTCGGCGAAGATTTGCACGCGCAGGACGACGAAGCGCCGCTGTTCGACGGTGGCGTAGTCGCCGGGGATGGTCTGGTGGTCGGCTCTGGACGGCCATTCGTTGCGGCCGCGCAGCGGAACGACCTGGGCGAGGCCCTCCCACTGTTCGTCGGTGACGTCGTACCTGCTCACCGGACCACCTCGCCCACGTGCTGTATTTGCATTCGGCCATGATGACGCCGCTCACCCGTTCAGCCCAACTTCGACACAGCTGCGGGAGTGTCGTCCGGGACTCATTTACGGGCAAGCGGAGCTCCGGGCCCCTCAGCTCCCGCGCCCTCAGCCCCCGCGCCCTCAGCACCTGACCCCCGAGCCCTCAGCTGCCCACAGCCCCAGCCCCGGCCCCACCCCCGACCCGTCGCCTCACACGCAGGACGGGCACAGCCCCCGGTAGGTGACCTCGGCCCGGGACAGGCTGAAGCCGAAACGCTCCTCCGCGGGGAGGTCGTCCAGCCGGTTGCCGACCGGGTGGACGTCGCGAATGGTGCCGCAGCCGGAGCACACCAGGTGGTGGTGGGGTCGGTGGGCATTGGGGTCGTACCGCTTGGCGCGGCCGTCGGTCGAGACCTCCATGACCTCGCCCAGCGACACCAGCTCGCCCAGCGTGTTGTAGACCGTCGCCCGGGAGATCTCGGGCAGCAGCTCGGCGGCGCGGACATGCACCTCGTCAGCCGTGAGATGGATGTGCTCGCCGCTCAGGACCTCCGCCACGACACGCCGCTGGGACGTCATCCGCCAGCCGCGCCCTCGCAGCCGTTCGAGCAGGTCACTCATGCCGTTCACCTGTCCACGGTTCGGGGTTGGACGGATACGCGCAGTGCTCCGGAGGGGGCGGCCGCGTACCGAGGGGATATGAATTTGGTGTTTTTCTTGACTTGGATTGGGTCCATCGTAGGATCGATATCACCGATAGCCTAGGGACAAGAACACTCCAGCACACCACCACTGCGACACATCGCCAGGAGACGCATTCGTGATGGGGGATCACCGCCGCGAAGGCGCGGGACACCGGGCCGCGGGCGCGTGCCGTCCGCCGCGCGCCGTCGGTCGCCCCTGGTCCGCCCCGGGCGCACGCCAGCGTGTACGCCCCGGTGGACGCGGTGCCGGGCGCCCCGGTGGACGGGCCGCCCGGCGTGCTGCCGGAGCCCCCGCCACCTCAGGGTCACCCCACGCTCGCCGCGACGGCTTCCGGGACGCGTGATCATGTGGGCCGTAGTCTGTGCCAAGTCGTGTGCGCGGCCCTCCACTTGCCCACCTCGTCGGCCGCGGGGCGCGTCACGGCCCCTCCCTGCCGCCCGCAGTTCCTGAGCACCGTGATCCACCGAGTGAAGAAGGATTGCCATGTCCGAGAACCCCGATGCAATCGTCACCGATGCCAAGACGGAGGGCGCGACCGGCTGCCCCGTCCTGCATGACCGCGCCCCGCACCCCACCCAGGGCGGCGGCAACCGTCAGTGGTGGCCGGAGCGGCTCAACCTGAAGATCCTCGCCAAGAACCCGGCGGTGTCCAACCCGCTCGGTGAGGACTTCGACTACGCCGAGGCCTTCAAGTCCCTCGACCTCCCCGCCGTCAAGCGGGACATCGCCGCACTGCTCACGGACTCGCAGGACTGGTGGCCCGCCGACTTCGGCAACTACGGCCCGCTGATGATCCGTATGGCGTGGCACAGCGCGGGCACGTACCGCATCAGTGACGGCCGTGGCGGCGCGGGCGCCGGTCAGCAGCGGTTCGCCCCGCTCAACAGCTGGCCGGACAACGTGAGCCTCGACAAGGCCCGCCGTCTGCTGTGGCCGGTCAAGAAGAAGTACGGCCAGAGCATCTCGTGGGCCGACCTCCTGGTCCTCACCGGCAACGTGGCCCTGGAGACGATGGGTTTCAAGACCTTCGGCTTCGGCGGCGGCCGCGCGGACGTGTGGGAGCCCGACGAGGACGTGTACTGGGGCCCCGAGACCAACTGGCTCGACGACAAGCGCTACACCGGCGACCGCGAGCTGGAGAACCCGCTCGGCGCGGTCCAGATGGGTCTGATCTACGTCAACCCCGAGGGCCCCAACGGCCACCCGGACCCGATCGCCGCGGCGCGTGACATCCGCGAGACGTTCCACCGCATGGCGATGAACGACGAGGAGACCGTCGCGCTGATCGCGGGCGGCCACACCTTCGGCAAGACGCACGGCGCCGGCCCCTCCGAGTCGGTCGGCAACGACCCCGAGGCCGCCTCCCTTGAGCAGCAGGGCCTCGGCTGGAAGAACACCTACGGCACGGGTGTGGGTCCGGACGCGATCACCAGCGGCCTCGAAGGCATCTGGACGAACACCCCGACCGCCTGGGACAACAGCTTCTTCGAGATCCTCTTCGGCTACGAGTGGGAGCTGTTCAAGAGCCCCGCCGGAGCCCACCAGTGGCGGCCGAAGGACGGCGCCGGCGCGGACACCGTGCCGGACGCCTTCGACCCGGCGAAGAAGGTCGCCCCGACCATGCTGACGACCGACCTGGCGCTCCGCCTGGACCCGGCGTACGAGCAGATCTCGCGGCGTTTCCTGGAGAACCCCGAGGCGTTCGCGGATGCCTTCGCCCGCGCCTGGTTCAAGCTGACCCACCGCGACATGGGCCCCGTCGTGCGTTACCTCGGCCCGGAGGTGCCGGCCGAGGAGCTGGTGTGGCAGGACCCGCTGCCGGCCCGTACGTACGAGCTCGTCGACGCGCAGGACGTCGCCTCCCTCAAGGAGCAGATCCTCGCCTCGGGCCTCACGGTGTCCCAGCTCGTCTCGACGGCGTGGGCCTCCGCCTCGTCGTTCCGCGGCAGCGACAAGCGCGGCGGCGCCAACGGCGCGCGCGTCCGTCTGCAGCCGCAGATCGGCTGGGAGGTCAACGAGCCCGACGAGCTGGCCGCGGTTCTGCGTACGCTCGAAGGCATCCGGTCCTCCTTCAACTCCGCGCAGAGCGGCGGCAAGCAGATCTCGCTCGCCGACCTGATCGTGCTGGCCGGTGCGGCCGGTGTCGAGAAGGCCGCGAAGGACGGCGGCACCACCCTGGAGGTCCCCTTCACGCCGGGCCGCGTGGACGCCTCGCAGGAGCAGACCGACGTCGAGTCCTTCGCCGCCCTGGAGCCGACGGCCGACGGGTTCCGCAACTACCTCGGCAAGGGCAACCGTCTGCCGGCCGAGTTCCTGCTGCTCGACCGGGCCAACCTGCTGACCCTGAGCGCCCCCGAGCTGACCGTCCTCGTCGGCGGTCTGCGCGTCCTGGGCGCCAACCACCAGCAGTCGGCGCACGGCGTCTTCACCGAGAACCCGGGCTCCCTGACCAACGACTTCTTCGTCAACCTGCTCGACCTGGGCACGACGTGGAAGTCGACGTCGTCGGACGAGTCCACGTTCGAGGGCCGGGACGGCTCGGGCCAGGTCAAGTGGACGGGCACCCGCGCCGACCTCGTCTTCGGCTCCAACTCCGAGCTGCGCGCGGTCGCGGAGGTCTACGCGAGCGACGACGCGAAGGAGAAGTTCGTGCGGGACTTCGTCAAGGCGTGGGACAAGGTCATGAACCTGGACCGGTTCGACCTCGTCTGACCGTCCGGTTCCGGACACCCGCCGTTCCGCCGCCCGCTCCCGATGACAACCTCGGGGGCGGGCGGCCCCGTGTCCGGCGGCCCCGGGCGCCCGGCGATGCGACCGTCGGGTTTGCGCCAAACCCGCGCGGGAGAGCGGGCTCGTCCGTTCGGGGGACGGGACGGCTCATTACGCTGGAGTGACAGAAGTCGGTCGGGGCCGGAACACGGCCCCCGCACACGGGGGTTGGAGAAGTGAACGGGAACACCGGGGCCGACGCACACCATCCGCCCGGCGAAGACGTTCCCGGATTCCGGTGCGAACGTACCGCCGCACACCCGCCCGCGCGCGAACCGGGCCGCCCCGGATCCGGCTCGTACGGGGGACGAGGGTCCTTCCGGCGTGCTGTGCCCAGCGACAGTGGAAGGCGGCAGAGAGCCAGTGCGGACAACCGGCGCATACGAGGAGCTGCAACGCACGTGTCTCGCGATCCTGCGTGATCTCGGCGTGGAGCGGTCCCTGCCCTTCGACGCGGTCTGCGCGCGGGTGGAGGAGCTCCGGGGGCGCCGACTCGTGCTGCGGGAACTGCCGGAGGAGGCCGCGCAGAGCGGGGTGTGCGGGCTCTGGCTCGGCACCGACACCGCCGACTACATCTTCTACGAGGCCAGGACCGCGCCCCTGCACCGCGAGCACATCGTGCTGCACGAGATCGGCCATGTGCTGTGCGACCACCGCCGCGACATCGCCGCCCAGGCCGACGACCTGGGCGGACCGCCGGACGGCGAGTTCGGGCCGCAGTTCGTCAAACGCCTCATGGCGCGCAGCAGTTACACCACGCGCGAGGAACAGGAGGCCGAGATGATCGCCAGCCTGATCCAGAGTTCGGGGAAGCCGAGCCGGCTGGCGGGTCCCCTGGGCCGCATCGGCGCCTTCCTCGGATTGATGGTCACC
This sequence comes from Streptomyces sp. NPDC048361, assembly GCF_040651795.1. Lineage (NCBI taxonomy): Bacteria > Bacillati > Actinomycetota > Actinomycetes > Kitasatosporales > Streptomycetaceae > Streptomyces > Streptomyces sp. NPDC048361. The sequence continues at coordinate 31,409 of NZ_JBEZKW010000011.1, read as the reverse complement.
GGTGGCGAGTGAGCGGATGGTGGGTCAACTCGCAGACGTGGTAGGCCTGTTCAGCGTCCTCGTGTTGTGGGCCGCCCTCGTGTGGCGGGCGCTGCCGGCGTTGCGCCGCCCCGCGCACCGCGGCCTGTGGCTGACCGTCCTCACCGCTACCGTCGCCATCACCCTGTTCCAGCCCGGGGTCGTGGAGTGGTTCGTGCGCGCCGGCGCGAGCGCCCATCTGGTGTCGCTGACCCGCAACGAGCTGGGTGTGCTGAGCGCAGGTCTCGTGCTGCTCTTCGTCGTCGACACCGTCCGTTCGCGCCGGCTCCGGACCTTCGTGATCCTGGGCCTCGCCGCGGCGATGGGTTCGCTCCTGGTGCTCGACCGGATCGGCGTCGAGCAGTCGGCGTCGCACATGGCGCTCCAGGGCCCGGCCGACCCGTCGACCCTGTACTGGCTGATCCTCGTCGCCGCGCATCTGCTCGGCGACGCCGTCGCCGTGGTCGTCTGCTGGGACTACAGCAGGCGCGCCGAGGACCGCGACCTCGTAGGGTCGCTGCGGCTGTTCGCGGCGGGCAGCGTCCTGGCCATCGTGTTCTGGAGCGGCTACCTCTTCAACCTGTGCTTCCACACGGCCGGTACGCTCCCCTGCCTCTCCCTGGTCATCAGCGTCCACGGCCTGTTCCGCGCGGGCTCGCTCCTGGTGCCCACGGCGACCGCCTGCGCCCGGTCGGCCTCGGACCTGCGCACGACCTGGCGGCTGTGGCCGCTGTGGCGCGATCTGGTCGTCGCGGTCCCCCACGTGACCCTGACGAAGCCGCAGCGCTCCCGCGTCCAGGACGTGCTGCGACCCCGCTCCCCGCTCTCGCTCCAGGCCCACCGCCAGACCATCGAGACGTACGACGCGATGCTGGAGCTCCAGCAGTACGTCGGGCCGGACGCCTACGAGCAGGCGCTCCTGCGGGCCCGGCACGCCGGCCTGTACGGCGACCGTCTGACGGCGGCGGCCCTCGCCGGCGCCCTCGACCAGGCCCGCCGCGCCAAGTTGGCGGGCAGCCCGCCCTCGGCTCCGCGCCCGCTGCCCGGCGTCGATCGCGGCAGCACGACGACGCTTCTGTCGATCGCCCGGATCTGGCCCGCGGTGGCGGGCCGCACCGCCGCGGAGCCGGGCACGCCGGGGTGAGCGCCACCCCGGGTTCCTTACCGGCGCGGGCTCAGAGCGTGGCGTCGTCGCGGGGCGTGATCCGGTAGTCGAAGCCGAGCGTGCCGAGGTCGAGGGCGGTCGCGCCGCCGTCAACGGTGAGCACCGAGCCGTTGACGTACGAGGACGCCGGGGAGAGCAACCAGCCGATGGCCTCGGCGACTTCACTCGGGTCGGCGGGCCGGCCCATGGGCAGCAGCCTGGTGGCCTCCGCGTAGGCGGCCTCGGCGCCGCCGTCCCCGAGCCCGGCCTCCTCGGCGAAACGGTTCATGCGCCGGTCGGCCATCTCGGTCCGCACCCAGCTGGGGCAGACGATGTTGGAACGCACCCCCAGATGCGCGTAGTCGACGGCGACGGAACGGGCCAGTTGCAGCAGCGCGGACTTGGAGACGGCGTACGGCGCGTTGCCCCGCCCGTTGAGCAGCGCGGAGACCGACGCGACGGAGACGACCGCGCCGCGCGCGTCGATCAGGTGCGGCAGGGCGGCACGCAGGAGCAGCAGCGGGCCGGTGACGTTGGTGCGCATGACCTCGTCCCAGTCATCCAGGGAGAGGTCACCGACCGTTCCGCCGCGCCCGATACCGGCGTTGAGGACGATGCCATCGATCCGTCCGTACGTGTCGAGGGCGGCCTGAACGAGACTGTCGGCGGCCTCGGGGGTGCCCACGTCGCAGGGGTGCGCCAGCGCCCCGGTCTCCCGAGCGAGCCGCTCCAACGGCGCGACCCGCCGCCCGCCGGCGACCACGGAATGCCCCCCTTCGCACAACAGCCGGGCCGTAGCCTCCCCGATCCCGGAGCCTGCGCCCGTGACGATGACAACGCGCTTGTCGTTCAATGCGGTTCAGCTTCCTGTTCTGGGGTGCGGGATGGTGTGTGAGGCGGATCCTCTTCGCATCGTAGATCGGGGGCGGGGGCGATTGAATGATCTTGAAGGCGGGACTGGCTTGTTCTCACGGCTGGGGGGGCGCCGAGGTGTCGGCGCCCCCGCCCCGGTCCCCCTACACCGGGGCGACCGACGTGTAGTGCGATGCGTCCCCCGCGATCGAGTAGCTCTCCTTGCCGTCGATGCCGACCGGCACGTCTCCGGCGACCGTCACGCGGTTCAGGCGGCGGGGCAGGCCGTCGTAGTTGTCGATCGCGTAGTGCTGGGTGATGCGGTTGTCGAAGAGGACGAGCTGGTTGGGGGACCAGCGGTGGCGCAGGATGTTCTCCGGACGAACGACGTACGTCTGGAGCAGGTCCAGGACGGTGCGGGACTCGGCGACCGAGAGGCCCACGATCCGCTGCGCGAACCCGCCGATGAACAGTCCGCGTTCGCCGGTCAGGGGGTGCACGCGGACCACCGGGTGCGCGGTGCGGAAGGTGATGGACGTGAACTGGGCGCGCTGCTCCGCCTTCTTGGCGTCGACGTCCTCCTCCGGGACCGCGTAGTCGTAGTCGTTGGTGTGCTCGGCCCAGAGGGTGTCGGCGAACTGCCGCAGCGGCTGGGGCAGCGACCGGTCGGCCAGTTCGACGTAGCGGTGGTCGATGCCGGACAGCGCGGCGTGCAGGTTGAGGTAGATCGGGACGTAGACGACGATGGCGATGATCGCGATCTTGAAGGTTTCGCCGATGCCGAGCCACAGGATGAACAGCGGGATCAGGCCGAGGGTGGGGATCGCCCGGTTCAGCTGGACCGTCCCGTCGATCAGCGCCTCGCCGGTCCGGCTGAGTCCGGATGCCAGCGCGAGGACCACTCCGGCGGTGAGCCCGAGAGCGAAGCCGTATCCGGCGCGTTCGAGGGAGGTGAGCACGTCCGTGGAGAGCGTGCCCCCGCTCCACAGCTGACCGGCCGTGCGCAGGACGGTCCAGGGCGCGGGGATCGCGGCGGGGTCCAGCTGTCCGGCGGCGGACGCGGCGGCCCACAGGACGAGCACGAGGGCCGGCCCGATGAGCCGCGTGGCGGGCAGCCGCCTGCCGGGGGCGAGCGCGCGGCGCCGTGGTCCGCGGACTGCGGCCGCCGGCGCTTCGGCGGGCGGGGACACCAGCGGGGTGGGTGCGGTGGTGGTCATGGCCGTCACCTCTGGTAGTCGGGCGCGACGGCCTTGGCCGCCAGGCCCTCGAAGCGGCGGTCGAAGAGCGAGACGACCCGGAACTCCTTCACGAAGCCTCCCTCGGCGAGGAGATTCGCGGTCTCCTGTCTCCCACGCGATCGCCTCGTCCCAACTGGACGGGAACAAGGGCTTGTTGGCGAGCGCGGTGATCGACTCGGCCTGGGCGACCGTGAGGTTCTGCGTCTTGACGTAGAACTCCCGGTTCCAGATGCCGGGATGTTCGTACGCCCACACCTGGCCCTTGGCCCAGCGCGGAACGTATGCGGCGACCGCGGCCGCCTTCGCCGGGTCGGCGAGCACTGCGGCGGGTGCCCACAACAGGTTGAGCAGGTCGACCACGCCGGTGGTGATGGTGTGCGCACCCTTGGGCCCGTACTGCTTGAGGTAGGCGGGTACCTGACTGTTGGCGAGCGGCGCGACGTCGACCTGGCCGGCCTGGAGCGCGGTGAAGAACTGATTGCTCGTCAGCGGTACGAGGGTGACCTCGTCGTGGGTCAACCCGGCCTGCTTCAGGGCCCGCAACAGGACGACGCCCTGCGCCTGCCCCTGCGAGAAGGCCAGCCTCTTGCCCCGGAACTCCCGGACGTCCTTGATGGCGCTGCCGGGCTTGGTGGCGAAGACATAGGTGGGCTTGCGGGTGATGTCGATCGCGACGATCTTCGCGTCGTACCCCTGGAAGTGCGCCTGGATCGGCGGGATTCCCGCATTGTTGGCGACGTCGAGGGACTTGGCACGGAAGGCGTTGATGACGTCGGGGCCCGCGCCGGTGTTCACCCAGTCCGCCACCGTGAAGGGCAGATCGTCCAACCCGGCCAGTTTGAACTGGAGTTGCTGGACGCCCTGGTACGAGGCGATCTGCAGGCGGGTGCCGGCCGGGACGGTGGTGGACAGCGGAGCGGACGCCGCCGCCTTGGACGGGGTACCGGCGGCCTGGGCACCGGCGCAGCCGCTGAGACCGGCAGCGGCGGCGACGCCGAGCAGGGAGGACAGGAACAGCCGCCGGTCGACACCGGGCACGGCTGGGGACACTGGTGGCATGGGGAACTCCGTAAGGGCAGGAGCGGGCGCAGGAAGCGGAGGAAGGAAGGCGCGCGGCATCGCGAGCGGGCAGCGCGGGGCGGAAAAGCGACGGCGAATGCGAAGGAAAAGGGACGCGGGGCGACGGGGGCGGGAAGAGAAAGCGCGCGCGAAATGGACGGCCACTGGACGGGCCACTGGACGGGCCACTCGGCGGGCCAGGAAATGGATATGTGGGCGCGCGTGGTCAGCGGTTCACGGAGTCACGACGACCGCGACAGCGACGACCGCGACAGCGGGGAGCGCGCCCGGCGCGTTCCCGGTCCCCGACCGCGTTCCCGTCCCCGTTCCCGTCCCCGTCCTGGGAGGACACGGTCCGGATCAGCGACGATGACTGCGGGTGCGGATGCGGATGCGGGTGCGGGTGCGCGAGCGGGTGCGGCCATGGGCGCGGATGCGGGCGCGGCGACACATCAGCAACACCCGGCGGCTCTCAACGACAGAGAGTGCGGCCGATCCGCATCAGATCGATGACCCGGCAGCGGGTCAGAAGCACGGACCGTGCGGACTGTGCGGGCGCGGCATCGGCGCCCCGGTCGCGAACCTGCCGCGACCGGATGGCTACCGGGGAGAATTCCTGCGCGCTGCTCATGCGCAGAATCCTCGCGTCCACGCACAATCGCTGTCAACATTCCGAGTTTCTGAATTAATTCGGTTTGGTGGACGTCGCCGCCCCGGTCCCCGCGGACGTGGCGGTGGGCGCCCTCGGGACACTCAACGGGTCCCGGTACAGCACGTCGAGCGCCACGGCGCCGCCCGCCACGGCCAGGACCGACGCGGGGAAGCTGCTGGGCACGACCAGCACGTCCCGGCGCTCCACTGCCTCGCGCAGCGCGTCGAGGCAGTCCTGCCGGTGCATCACGCCGACCTCGGTGACGACGACGGTCTCCGGGTTGAGGACGTCGAGCAGCAGCCGGGCCGCCTGCCCGACCATGCCGGCCCGCTCCACGAGGAGGCGTACGGCGGTGGGATTCCCGGCGGCCGCCGCGCGCACCACGTGGAGGGGGTTCGCCGTGCGGATGACCTGTAGGTCGCGGGCGCGACGGCACAGGGTGCGTTCGCTCAACTCGGCCTGGAGGCACCCTGTTCGGCCGCACTCGCACGGTTCGGTACCGCCGGCGAGCGGGAGATGGGCGATGGCGCCGGCCTGTGAGCGGGGGCCGTGGTGCACCTCGTCGTGGGTGGCGAAGGCCGCGTCGACCACGTTGCCGACGAAGAGGTGCAGCATGCTGCGGCTCCCCCGGGCCCGCCCGAACAGTCGCTCCGCGTTCACCAACGCCCGCGCGTGGCCGTCGACTTGGATGGGAAGGAGGGTGCGTGCGCTGAGCGTGTCGCGTACGGGGACGTCCCGCCAGCCGAGGAGGGCGTGCTCCACGACGGTCCCGGAGTCCCGGTCCACCCAGCCGCCGACCGCGACCCCGACGCCGAGCGGAGTGCGCCCTTCGGACTCGTCGAGCAGCATGCCCAGCGCCTCGGCAGCATTGGCGAGGATCGGGCGGGGCTCGGTGCCGCCGTCATGACCGAGGCGCCGTTCCGCGATCACGCGCCCGCGCAGATCGAGCAGGGCGACGCTGGTGTACGGCACCGCGATGTGCACCCCGCCGACGACGAGCCGGCCGGTGTTCAGATCGACCGGCACATGAGGCCGGCCGGCCCCCGCGGACCGCCGGGGCGCGGCGGCTTCCTGGATCAGGCCGAGCGCGTCGAGCCGCGCACAGTGACCGGAGACCGATGCCGGAGAGAGGCCGGTCAGCCGCGCGACGGTGCTGCGGGCGACGGGGCCGTGGTCCAGGACGGAGCGCAGCACCGCGCTGGCACTGGTCCGGAGCCGCTCACCGTCCGCGGCCCGGCGCGCCGCCGGAAGGGTGGGTGGATCGAGCAGGGAAAGGGGGCCCGCTGAAGGGGACATGGCGTACTTCCTCGGGGAGCTGGTCCGACACCGCGCCGGTCGCGTACTCGGCGGAACCGGACGCACTGCCCCCGGGCCGCCTCAGGCGGTGCGACAGGTGGCCGTACCCTGGCGCCGCAGGTCGACATAGCGACGCGACGCGAAGTTCTCAGCCTGCGGAACCATGGCCCGAAGCTAGCAAACGCCGTGCCCCCTGCCCAGGCCCCGCCCACGCTACGGACGCTCCGGGGCGGCCCTGCGGCCGCAAGCCCCGCGGGAGAAGACGCTGCCATCGCCAGTGTGAGCCCCGAGGTCGGGCGGGCCGGGCCCGAGGGGGGCCTGGTCGGACCCGAGGCCGGTCGGCCCTGCGTCGGGTCCGACTCGGCAATAATCCTCGATGCCCGGCCACTGCCCGCCAGGAGCTGCCTGCTGCGACAAGCGCCTCCGCGTCCGTGCCGGCCGGGCGGCGCCCGGACCGGGCATCAGGCCGGAGTGATCCGCTCCCTGACCAGTTGGACGAACTGCCGCGCGGAGGAGTTCCGGTAGAAGTCCCGCACGGCGATCTTCGGCGCGCCAAGGTCCTTGACCTCGGCCAGGACGCGGACCACGAGGAGCGAGTTGCCGCCCCGCTCGAAGAAGTTGTCCTCGGGGCCGACCCGCGTGCCCAGATGACGGCTCCAGATGTTCAGCAGGTCGCGCTCCAGCCGGTCGGCGGCCCCGGACGCGGATTCGGCTTGCAACCCCGTCTCGACGGGGTCCGGGGGCTCCGCCGCGGCCGGGCGGGCGGCGGCCGGCCCGGGGAGCCGTGCGACATCCACCTTTCCGTTGATCGTCAAAGGGATGGCATCGAGTTCCGTGACCGTCGCCGGAACCATGTAGTCGGGCAGAAGCCGCCGAGCGTGCTCCGCGACCGTGGCCACGGTCGTGTCCCGCTTGAGCACCACGTACGCGTCCAGCCGGTCGGCCGCTCGGTCGCCGTTCTCGTCGTGCCGTACGACGACGGCCGCTCCGGAGACCGACGGCGCGCCGAGCAGGACGGTGCGGATCTCGTCCAGCTCGATCCGGTACCCGCGGATCTTCACCTGGCTGTCGATCCGGCCCAGGTGTTCCAGGGACCCGTCGGGCCGCATGCGGCCCTTGTCGCCGCTACGGTAGACCCGCTCTCCGGTCACCGGGTCGAGGACGAAACGCCGCGCAGTGAGGTCCGGCTGCCCCTGGTAGCGGAGCGCGACGCCGGCCCCGCCGACCCAGATCTCACCCGCCGCTCCCAGCGGCAGGACCTCGCCTTGTGGCCCGCGTACGGACACCGACCAGCCGGGGAGCGCCCGGCCCACCGACCGGCTCCCCCGCAGGGCCGCCTGCGGTGTCACGGTCCGGGCCGTCACGTGCACGGTGGTCTCCGTGATGCCGAACATGTTGACCGGACGGCACTCCGCCTGCGGGTGGCGGGCGAACCAGGGCAGCAGTTCACGGGCGTCCAGCGGCTCCCCTCCGAAGATGACCAGGCGCACCGCGAGCTCGGCCGGCGATTCCCGGTCCTGTGCGACGAGGGGCAGGAAGGCGGAGGGCGTCTGGCTGAGCACGGTGACACGCCGTTCGGCGAGCAGTGCGTGGAACTGCGCCGTGTCCCTGGTGACCCAGAAGGGCACCACCACGAGGTGCCCGCCGGTCAGCAGACAGCCCCAGATCTCCCAGACGGAGAAGTCGAACGCACTGGAGTGGAACATCGTCCACACGTCGTCCGGGCCGAGCCCGAAGTCCTCGGCCGTGCCGTCGACCAGCGCCAGCACATTGCGGTGCGGGACGACGACGCCCTTGGGCCGCCCTGTCGATCCGGACGTGTAGATGATGTAGGCGGGGTCGCTCTCGTCGCGGGGTGCGGTCCGGCCCCGGGTGGCGCTCGTCCCGCCGAGCCGGAGCAGCTCCTCCGGGGCCAGGGACCGGACGCCCTCGACGGCCGGGAACGCCCCGGCCGCGGCGACGACCACGCGCACCCCGGCACTGCCTGCGGTGTAACGCAGGCGCTCGTGCGGGTACGTGACGTCCATGGGCACGTAGGCGCAGCCCGCCTTGAGGACCGCGAGCAGGGTGACGACGAGGGTCGCATCGCGCTCCAGGCACACGCCCACCATGCTTCCCGGCGTCGCCCCCGACAAGCTCAGCCCCTCGGCCATGAGGGAGGCCCGCCCATCCAGCTGACGGTACGTCAAGGCCTGGGTGCCGTCCGTGACGGCCACCGCGTCCGGGTGGCGGCGTACCAGCTCCTCAATACGCCCGTGGACCGTCGAACCGGCCGCGAGTGCCCCGGCGACCGCTGGGGTCACTCCGCGCCGCACGATCTCCGCGGCGCGTTCGATGGGCATCAAGGGGACGGCCGACAGCGGCAGTTCACCACCGGCATTGCCTGGATCCGCCAACCAGCGAGCCACATGGGCCACTTGCTCGGCGAAGGCGTGCGCGATCAGCGGATCGATCAGGCCCGCGTCGTACCAGCAGGTGCCGCTCCAGGACCCGTCCGGGCGTCGCTCCGCCTGGAGCGTGAGCGGGAAGACGGGCGCGAGACAGGGGTAGTACCGCCGCGCGTCGTCCCACTCGCCGAAGACCATGCCCACGGGAATCGCGGGTCCGCCCGTCACCGCTTCACCGGCCGGCTCCGCCGACCGGGGGCCGCCGGCGAGGAAAGCGGCGACGGACATCGTCTCGTCGTACGTGAAGTCGTAGGCGGAAACGGCCGCGGAGACAGGCGTGGCAGCGCGCGGGGGCAGCGCGGCCGGTTCCGCCGCTTCGGGATCGAGCAGGCCGACCCGCGGAGTCTCCTCGGCGTCGTACCGGGACAGGACGAGGGCGGCCGCGGCTGTCAACAACCGCTGGTTCACAGGATGTTCGCCCACTTCCACGCAGAAGGGGGCCGTACCGAGGACGCCGCGGTGCGCGGGTTCGCCGAGGCCCCACGCCGGTCCCGCGAGGGGGGCGGCACCCGGCTTGCCCGACTCCGGCGCCGTGCCGTGCCGGCCCCTGCGGGGCAGGGCGCCGCCGGTGAGGAACCCCGCCAGGTCGCTCAGTGCCGTCCGGGACAGGACGTCTCGGGCGGCGACCAGCACCAGATCGGCGGCGCCGTCCGAATGCCGCACGAGAGTGATGCGCAGCCGAGGGCCGGCGGTGGCGCGCAGCGGCCGGCGGGCTTCCTGGTCCGCGTACCGCCGCACCCGCGGTGCCGTCGAGCGTTCCCGGGTGTGCCGTTCCCACAGCACACCGTCGGCGAGTTCGCCGATCTGGTCCAGCAGTGTCCGAAGCTCGCTCACGCCCGGGGGCCGCGGGCATCTGACCGTCAGGCTGTGGCACAGGGCGGCCTGCTCGTGGCAGTGCGGCGGCACGGACCAGTGGGCTGTCGCCATCGGAGATCTCCTGTGGGTGCGCTAAGAGGGGTGCGCGGGGGAACGCGGTCGGGCCGGCGCGGGTCAGCGCGCGGTGAAGCCCCCGTCGACCGTCAGTACGCTGCCGGTCACTTGCTGGGAATCGTCACCGGCGAGCCAGAGGGCGGCGCCGGCGATGTCGGAGGGGGCGATGAGCGAGTTCATCGGCTGTGCCTGGACGAAGACCCTCTCGTGGTCCTCGACGGCCACGTCGAGGGAGCGGGCGATCTCGGACAGCATCCGGCCGTCGACCGCCGGGTCGTCCGCGACGGAGCCCGGGCAGAGGGCGTTGACCCGGACCCGGTACGGCCCGTAGTCGAGAGCCGCCGCCTTGGTCAGCCCGATCAGCCCGTGCTTGGCGGCGACGTACCCGGCGAAGTGCCGGTAGCCGACCAGGCCGGCGGTGGACGAGACGTTGATGACGCTGCCCCGCCGTTGAGCGATCATCGTCGGCGCCACGGCTTTGATCATGCGCCACGCACCGGAGAGGTCGACGTCGAGCATCAGCTGCCACTCGTCCTCGCCGATCTCGTGGACGGCCTTTCCCGAAGGGGCGGCGATGCCCGCGTTGTTGACGAGGACGTCGATGCCGCCAAAGCGGTCGAGCGCCTTCTCGACCGCCGGCGCGACACTGCCGCGTACGTCGACGGAGTCCGCCAGCACCGCCGCGCCCCGCTCCTCGCAGAGCTTGGCGGTGTGCATGAGCTGACCGCTCGTCGACAGGGGGTAGGGGACACCGTCGATGTCCTCACCCACATCGAGCAGAACGAGGTCGGCTCCCTCTTCCGCGAACCGCAACGCGCAGGCGCGTCCCAGGCCACGGCCCGCGCCGGTGATCACCACGGTCCGGCCCTCCAGGGCCGGGCGTGCCGGACTCCTCCTGTCGCGTGTCATGTGCGGGCGCCTCGCGCCGCGGCGTCGATGACAGCGAGCAGTTCCTGTGGCCTGTCGGTCAGATACATGTGTCCGCCGGCGAGTTCCTTCAGCTCGAACGGTCCGGTCGTCGCCATCTCCCAGGTCGCGCACTGCGCCCGGCTCACCAGGGCGTCGTCCGTCCCTCGCAGGGCGGTGACAGGCAGCGTCAACGGCTCGTCCGAAAGGGGTCGGTAGTCCTCGTGCAGGGCCACGTCCGCCCTGAGCAACGGAAGCAGCAATTCCCGCAGGTCGGGGTCGTCGAGTGCCTCATGCCGGTATCCGGCGAGCTCCGCGACCCGCTCCACGAAGGTGTCGTCGTCGAGTTCCGCGGTCCGCCCGCTGCGACCGCTCCGTGGACCGGGGGACCCGCTCACGAAGAGGTGCTCCAGCACCGTGAAGCCCTGTGCCTGGAGTTCACGCGCTGTCTCGTAGGCGAGAACGGCGCCGAGACTGTGTCCGAAGAGCGCCACTCGTTCCGCCCCGCCGACCAGGCGGAGCGCGGCGCCGGCGAGATCCTTGGCAGCCTCCGCGGCGTCCTTGTACGGGTCCTCAAGGAAACGCTCCTCCCGGCCCGGCATCTGCAGCGGGACGATCCGAAGGCCCTGCTCACCGCCGTTGGGCCACGCCCTGTAGAAGCCGGCGCCGCTCCCGGCGAAGGGTACGCACAACAATGACAGGGTCATTTATCATCCTCATACTTGGAATGCCATTTGCCCAATAGCGCCTTCATCGTCACGGACACCGGTCGAACACGTCCTGACACATGAGGAATCCTGATGTGTATTGCCGATGCAAACCGTCCCACAGTCGGGGTAAATGCACTCTGCATCGGGGGTCGGGTTCGTTGTTCGGGACATGTTGCGGCAAATCCTGAGAGGACGGCGAAGGTATTCGCCTGGGCCTGACCGACGGCACGTGCCAGCATCCGCCGTGGCTCGCTTTCGGGACGGTACCGGCGACCACCGCACGTCGGGAAGGTGCCCGGGGGGCTCCCGACGTGCGACGGCACCCTCGCCTCAGGACCCGCCGGCAGCCCGTCGCAGTATCTCCATCGCCCAGGTCTCGACCGGCGCGCCTTCCTTCCTGGCAGCGGTCCGGATCTGCGCCAGGATTTCGGCGGGGAGTTCGATGTGCAGCAGGCCCGCTTCGGGAGAGGGATCGACATCACGCGGGGCCGGATCCGAGCCGGATCCGGTCGCGGCGGGTTCGACCCGCCGCGCAGCGGAACCGGCCCCGCCGGAAACGACCTTGTCCAGCTCAGCGCGGCTCTCCGGCGCGGCCACCTCGCTCTGCCGCGCGCGGAGGCTGCTACGAACCTCGCCGCGAAGCTTGTTTCTGCTCCAGCCCATCGCTTCCGCTTTCCTCAGCCAGTAGTCCTGCTCCGGCTGATCGAGCGCCACCACTTCGAGGTGATGACTGAAGCTCAGACTCTGCCGCCTGCGGGTCAGCGGGAACTTGCGCGCGACCCACGTGTAGTTACGAAGCGTCTGGTAGCTGAGCGAGGTCCGCTTGACGGCTTCGTGGTAACGGTCCTGGAACTCGGATTCACCGTAGACAAGCCAGTCGGCGACCCACCAGGTAGAAGAGTTCGCGAAGGAGAGAAGTCCGGTTCCGACTTGCTCCCACATATTGGCGCTCTGCTTGGAAGTGAACGACAAGCCGGACTTGTGGAACTGCACGCCCAAACTCCGCAGCTGTCCCGCAGTGCTTGCCGTTGCAACGTTCCGTTCGATTGTCTCGTTTGTCCGTTTTGTTAGAATGGCAGTGCTCAACGATCCCCCGTTGGTTGTCGCTTTGCGTTACCGGCCAACCGTAACGGTTGGATGTCATCCTGGGCGTAACTGTGCACGACGGGCGGGCCGTTCGCTACGGCATGCGAGAGGGCTCACACGGCCCGAGCGGCGGTTCACCAGATAAATGTTTTCTCCGAGCAAAATCTCTCCGGCACCGCCCCCGCCCGTCATTTGCGTCACTCATTTCCACACCGCCCCATACCTCCCATCGGACAACTCGCCACGTTCCGGGCCGATCCGTGCGAGAGTGCGCTTACGTCCCGGCGATGTCTCGCCGGCGAGACACCTGAGCAGAGCGAGCCATTCCAGCCGGGGCTGAGCGTCCGACACACGGTCGAGCGATTGCGTTGATCGAGCTCGTAAATAGGGTGTTGTCGAAACGGCCGATCGATTGGGGAGGGCTTCCGTGCCCCGAATGCGTCACACACATGGGCTGGATATGCCGGATCTTGAGGGTGACGGTCTCGCGGGCAAGCGTCATTCGCGGATGGTTCCCGCCTCATCAGCGCAGCGCCGGATGTACTTCTCCTCGGTGCTGCGCCCCAACAACTCGTCCGACGTATGGAGGCCGGTTCTCACCGTTACCGGAGATCTCTCGACGGACAGGCTGGAGCGCGCACTTCACGTGCTGCGCAGCAGGCACGAGGCATTTCGAACCACGTTCCTGGAGCGCGACGGCGAAGTATTCCAATGGGTGCACGACGAGGACCGCGACGCCACACAGCCGGCCCTGATCGACTTCGTTCAGGCCGAGGGCGACTCGCAGGACGAGCGCCGAGCGTGGGCAGACACCGAGGCCAGGAGGTTCGTCGCCCTCCCCTTCGACATTTCGGCGGGCCCGCTCTGGCGCACGTCGGTGATACGGATATCGCCGGGCCTCCACCTGGTGGTCTTCGCGTTCCACCACATCATCACGGACGAAGTGTCCGGGAAGGTGTTCGCCGAAGAACTCCGCCTCGCCTACGCGGACCCGCACGCGCCCGCCTTCTCGGTGCCGGCCGTACAGTACGCCGACTTCTGCCTGACGGAGAACGCCTCCAAGGTGGATGAGGCCGACCTGGACTACTGGCGTGGCCAACTGGCAGGTATTCAGCAGGCATCGATGCCCGAGGACGGGGAAGAGAGCCCGGACGGGATGATCGGATCGAGGTTGCCGATCGCCGTCCCGCAGAATGTGCTGGCAGAATTCGAAGAGTTCTGTCGAGCTCGTTCGGTGACCCCGTTCGCCGGCCTCCTCTCCGTCTACTTCGTGCTGCTGAAGCGTTGGGCGGGAACGACCGACATAGCGGTCGGAACGCAGACACTCGGCCGACCGAGCCCAGAACTTTTCGGCACGATCGGATTCTTCTCCAATACGGTGGCACTGCGTTGCCAGGTGGATTCGTCACTGACTTTCGATCAACTTCTCGATCTCGTGAGCGAAACGGTTCACGACGCACTGGACTACCAGGACGTCCCGTTCGAGGTGGTGGTGGGCGCACTGGCTCCCGACCGTGAAGCCGACCGCAACCCCCTGTTCCAGGCGGCCATCACCTACGGCATGATCGACCTGAGCGACGTATGGGCACTCGAAGGTCTCCAGGTGACGCTCCTGCCGGAACCCGCGGAATTGTCTGGGCTTCAGTTCGACCTGAGGCTGGACATACAGCAGTTGGCAGGCGAAGTCTCGCTCGACGTCGAATTCAACCGCAGGCGGTTCTCCGAGGCAGCCATGCAGCGTTTCGCCAAGGCCTACGGCGACCTGCTGGGCTCGCTCAGCCGGCAACCCGATGTCGCGCTCGGCAGCATCCCGCTGCTCGACCCGGCCGCACTGACGCAGACGCTGGCGCTCGGCACGAGCGGCGAACCGGAAAGCGACCGTACTTTCTCGGAACCCACCTCCGTGTGGGACCTGTTCGAACTGACCGCGGCCACCGTGCCCGAACGCGAGGCGGTCGTCGCGGACGGCGCCTCGCTCACCTTCGCCGAACTGGCCGACCGGGCGCGGACGATGGCCGCGGGCCTCAAGGCGCGCGGTGTGCGGACCGGCACCGTGGTAGCGATCTGCCTGGACAGGCGCAGCGATCTGATCGCCGCCATGCTCGCCACCTGGTGCGCGGGCGGTGCCTTCCTGCTGCTGGATCCGCAACACCCCGAGTTCCGCCGCCGCATGCTCCTCGAGGAGGCGGGCATCGCTCTCGTCATCGCGGACGAGGCGGTCGCCGAGGTGGAGGTGGTCTCGACGGCCGCCCTGCTGGCGGACCCCGGGAAGACCTCCGGAGACGATCCGGCCGGCGGCGCCTTCGCGCATCGCCCGGCCTCCGCTCCGGCCTACCTGGTCTTCACACCGGGTTCCACAGGCCGGCCGAGGGGTGTGGTCATCGACCAGGCGGGCCTTCTCGCGCTCGCCACCACCCAACTGGCCGCGCTGTACGCGCGGTTGCCCGAGGGCCGACAGGTGAATGTCGGTGCGCTGAGTTCCGTGACCTCCGGCGTGTTCGTCAACCACTGCCTCGGCATGATCGCCTTCGGGCATCGGCTGCTGCTGATCGACGAAGAGGAGCGAACGGACCCGTACCGGCTCCTCGCCCGTGGCTCGGATCCCGAAACGGCGATCGATGTACTCGACTGCGCGAGCGGCCGGCTGGACGAGCTGGTCGAGGGCGGCCTCCTGACGCTCCCGCACCCGCCGAAGATCGTGGTGGTCGGTGGCGAGAGCCCGTCCGACCGGCTGTGGCAGCGCCTGCACGACCAGCCCGGGCTGCTCGCGTTCCACGTCTACGGTCTCAACGAGTGCACCGTCGAGTCGACCAGGGCGGAGATTCGCGAACACCCGAAGCCGGTTGCCGGACGCGCGTCGGGTACGTCCCGGATCTACGTCGTGGACGACCGGATGCAGTTGCTGCCGCCCCTGTTCGTCGGCGAGATCTACATCGGTGGCCCCGGCGTGGCCCAGGGGTATGCGGGACAGCCGGCGCACACCAGCGAGCGATTCGTGGCCGATCCTTTCAATCCTGTTCCCGGACAGCGCATGTACCGCACCGGCGACAAGGGCCGGCTGCGTCCCGACGGGCAGCTGGAGCTGTGGGGGCGCCTCGATGATCAGGTCAAGGTCCGCGGCCTGCGCATGGAGCCGGCCGAAGTGGAGGGCGTGCTGCTCGGGCATCCCGCCATCGCCCACGCCGCGGTCGTGGCGACCGAGGCCGGCACCCACGTGGCCGAACTGGTGGCGTACGTCGTGCCCTGCGACGAAGGCCAGGACGCGCTGATGCCCGCCACCGTCCAGGAGTTCCTGCGCGACAGGCTCCCCTCCGCGCTGTTGCCCGACCGGGTGCAGGTTCTCACCGCTCTTCCGACCACGCCCGACGGGACGTTGGACCGCAGGACACTGTCGGGCGGCACGCCGTCGAGCACCGTGTCGGACACCGTCAAAGGCGTCTCGGTCTCCGACGACCCCCGCGTACGGCAGCTGTGCCAGATCGTGGCCGAGGTGTTCGACATTCCGCACACGGACGTCGACGACAACTTCTTCCTTCTCGGCGGAGATTCGCTGCTCGCCATGACCGTCATCGGTCGGGTGCGCGCCGTCATGGGCTGTGAGTTGGGGCTGCGGGCGTTCTTCGAAGTGGACTCGCTCGGGGAGCTCGCCGCTCTGCTCAGTGCCGAGGTCAGCGCGCCCCGGCCCGTGCTGGGCAGGAGAACGGACTCATGACGGTGGCGACGCGTTCATACGCTCCGCGCGGTGTTGTCTCGCCGGCGGGACAACCGCAGCATGGGAAGAGCCTGCGGGCGTATGCGCATGCCGCGGCGAAGCGGGGTCGGCCGCCGTTCGGATGCCGAGTGTCGGATTGTTTGCACAGGAGAATCATGGCGAACCCAGTTCGAGGAGCAGGGAGATGGCTGATGAGCCGCGGCAGAGAGGCCGGGAGCAGATGACGATCAGCGACGGCGACGGCCTCCTGGCTGTCCGCGACTATCTCGACGGGCTGATCCGAGCGCGAGTGACCGACCCGTTCAGCTGCGACATCCCGTTGGTCTCGCTCGGGTTCGACTCGCTCGCGGCCATTGAGCTGTGGAGCCGGCTGCGCACCGACCTCGGTGTGGACGTCCCGGCCGGCGAGCTGCTGGAACTCACCGTGGAGGGCCTGACGGCGCGGGTGCGGGCGGAAGGTGGGTCTGTCGCCGCCCTGGCTGCCGGACCGGTTGCCGGCGGACCCGCCGGGGCAGACCTCGGCAACGCCTCTCCGGAGACGGCCGCGCAGCTGCTGGCGGCCCTCGACGGCCTGGACGACGCGGGGATGGAGCACTTGGCGGCCGAACTCGGAGCCGGACCCGGGACAACGCCCGTGGACTGAGCCTGGCCTCCCCGACAGGGCCGTCCATCATTCGTGTCGGCCGTCGACCTGGACCGTGATCAAGGTCTGCCGGCGAATCTCCTGGTCGGTGACGCGCGCTGTACGCGGGGAGTCCGCTCTTGAACGGCCTTCTCGCAGCCGCGGGACGACGGGTCGCCCCTTCCGCACGGTAGGCGCGTGATCGACAAAGCCGAGAACGCGATGCACAAGAAGTCCCCGTGGCACAACGGAGACTTCATGCTCGTGTGGAGCGGGCGGGCCGCCCGGTGAAGTCGGCTCGTCGGTCTCCCTCCCGGCCGGTGGCGTCGTCGACCGCCTCGCCAAGCGCAAGCTGACGATGTGGTGTGACATCGGTCGCCCGCTGCCGCCGGCCTCGATCCCGCCGGACATGCTGCCCGGACCGCACCTCACCTCCGCACAGCTTCTGAGTAACCCGACTGCCCGAACACACATCCCCTTGTGGAGCCTCGATGAGTTCCTCCTCTGTCTTCCTGAGCGGACCGCAGTACGTGCTGGGGGAAATCGCGTCGCACCATACGGAGACCCCGGATCTGAAGGCGCGGGCCGATGAACTAGGTGTGCCGTATGCCCCGGAACTCTGGGGCTGGGGCCATGTGCACCGGAGCCACAAGTCGCTGGAGGACCTGGCGGTCGAGGCGGGCAGGGCGACTCTCCGCGCCGCCGGCGTCGACCCCTCCTCCGTCGACGCACTGGTGCTGTGCTGCACCAGTTTTCCAGGAGGGCCGGACAGCCACGGCAGTTTCGTGCGGACCATCGCGGAGGGGTTGGGAACGCGTGAGGCCGACTTCCTCGGCCTCACGCTCGCCCGATGCACCAACCTGCTGGCGGGTCTGCGCGTCGCCGAGGCCTTCGTAGCCTCCGGTATCCATCGGCGGGTCCTGGTCGTCACCACCGATCGAGTCACTGTCGAGGCGGAAAGACTGGCCAAGTTCGCCCTGTTCAGCGATGGCGCGGCCGGTGTGCTGGTGTCGGACACCGAAGGGGAGTACGAGATCGTCGCAAGTGCCGCAGCGCACGAGCTGAAGGACCTGGACTGGTCGAACCAGATCAGTCCGGACCTCTCCCGCCGCGTGAACACGCAGCTGATGAAACGTGCATCCATCGGAATCGACCAGGTCGACATCCTCATGCACGCCAACATCTTCGAAGCCGTCGTCGTGATGAAAGAGCTTCAGGCGGGGTTTACGGCAGCGCAGTTGTATACGGACAACATCGCACGGGTAGGCCACTGCTTCGCCGCCGATCCGATCATCAACCTGACGGACCTCGCGGCAGCCGGTCGCCTCCGGGACAACGGCCACTACCTGCTGGCCGCCTCGGTTCCTGGAGTACGGTACGGGGTTCTGCTCCGCAAGCAGCCGCGCTGAGGTCCGTCCACAGTCCCCGGCGGGCGTACGTCACAACGGTCGGCGAGAGCGTTGTCTCGCTGGCGAGACAGGCGCCGGCCGACACGTCGCAGCAGGCTCATGGCGAAGACGGCAGGCGGGGCGCGGATGCTGCCGGCGTACGGTTTTCCGACGCCGGACGATCATCAGGTTCCGAGCCTTCTTGCCGAATTCCCGCCCCGAGGTGATCCGCCGGCATCGGCGAATTGCGGATGCGCCTGGTGATCCACGATTTCGCCTTCTGTCATGCCCGTGAGTACGCGACCACCGCCTTCTTCTGATGGGGAGAAGGACCGTCACAACGCCGACATCCGCGTGGTGCCGCGAAAGGGCGGCGGATTCTGGCGGGGCCGCGCTTCGGTCGCGTAGTTTCATCGAGCATCGCCTGATGAAAGTGCCGCCGGGCTCACGGCCGTCCCGACCGATGCTGACCTGCGAATCTGAAAGGGCGACATGACGTACCCGCCGTTCAGCGGAATCGACGAGGAAATCCTGGCATTGCCGTTCTACGAAGAGCGGCACCGCGCGTCGGCCGTGCAACTCGCCGACTGGTGCGCCGGCCACGCCGGTCTCTGGTCGCGTCCTTTGGCGCAGGCCCCGGAGAAGGCCGGCCGGGAGATCCTGAGCGCACTGGGCTCCGCCGGATGGCTGGGATTCCTCGATCCTGCGAGCGGGTCGACCGCCGGTGACTACCGCTCGATCTGCGTGGCCAGGGAGATTCTTGCCTACGCCGACGATCTCGCGGATTTCGCCTTCTCCATCCAAGCATTGTCGGCGACCACGATCGTCCTGTACGGAAACAGTGAGCAGCGGCTGGAGTATCTGCCGCGCATGGCGTCGGGCGAGGTGGCGGGATCGTTCGCGATCTCGGAGGAGGAAGCCGGCTCCGACATCTCCGCGGTCGGCCTGACGGCCGACCGAGTGTCCGACGGCTATCTGTTGAACGGCCGAAAGGCCTGGATCGCCAATGCCGGCACCGCGGATCTGCACTGCGTGATCGCGCGAACGGGTGGAGGACCCGGTGCGCTGGGGCTCACGGCCTTTCTGGTACCCGCACGAACGCCCGGAGTCCGGGTGCTGGAGGAGGTGCGGTTGGTCGCTCCCCGCTCGTTCGGACACTTGGCCTTCGAAAACTGTCTGGTCCCCGAATCGAGCGTACTCGGACGCCCCGGAGCGGGGTTCGTGGTCGCGACGGACCTGCTGGAACGATTCCGTATGACGGTGGGGGCGGCCGCGGTGGGGTTCGCGCGGCGCGCTGCCGACTCGGCGGTCCAGCGGGCCCGCGAGCGTCGGATCCACGGCGGAAGGCTGATGGACCTGCAGTTGGTGAAGGGTTCTCTCGCCGACATGGAGATAAAGCTGAACTACTCGGCCATGTTGGTCGCGCGGGCCGCGTGGGAGCTCGACCACGGGAACACCGGCTACGCGAAGCACTCGAGTATCGCCAAGTTGGCCGCCACCGAGGCCGCTCAGGAGGTCGTCGACGCTGCCGTCCAGATCCACGGGGCAGCCGGCCTGGTCGCCGACAGCGTCCCCGAGCGCCTGTACCGGCAGGTCAGGTCCCTGCGTATCTACGAAGGTGCGTCCGAGGTCCAGAAGATGATCATCGCGGACGCGCTCGGACGACGGCCGCACGCGGGCCGATCCCGAGCGTCGTCCGGACACGGCGCGAGTCGAACGGAGCGCTGACTTTGTCCTTCCCTGTCGTCGCCATGACACGGGCAGATCCGGTCCCGTACCTGCTGGCCTGGCTGCCGGGTACGGACAGACATTTGATGCAACCACGGGGAGAGCCATGAGTGACCAACAGCACTACGAGTGTGTCGGCGTCGGCGTCGGCCCTGCGAACCTGAGTCTTGCCTCCCTGTTGCACGGTTGTCCGGGGCTGCCGAGTCTCTTCCTCGAGAAGCGTGAGGACTTCAGTTGGCATGACGGACAACAGATCCCCGACGCGACGCTCCAGGTGTCCGTCTTCAAGGATCTGGTGAGCCTGTCGGACCCGACCAGCCCCTTTTCCTTCCTGTCCTACCTGAAGGACAAAGGACGGATCTACCACTTCATCAACGCGCAGTTCAGCGCGGTGCCGCGACAGGAGTTCCGCAACTACCTGGAATGGGCGAGCCGGCGGAATCAGAACGTGGTGTTCGGCGAGGAGGTCGTGTCCGTCGACTTCGACGACGTATTCGTTCTGCGTACCAACCGGCGCACCGTCACGGCGAACAACGTGTCGATCGGCATCGGCAGCCAGGCCTGGGTGCCGACGGCGGCCCGTGACCACCTCGGTCCCCATCAATTCCACGTCAGCGAATTCGTGCCTCGTAGCCGCGACGTGGCGGGGAAAAGGGTCTGCGTGGTCGGCGGCGGCCAGTCCGGCGCCGAGGCGTTCCTCGACCTCATATCGCGGCCGTCCCCCGAGCGGCCGCGCCGGGTCTCGTGGGTGTCGCGCCGCCGCAACTTCTACCCCATCGACGACTCGCCCTTCACCAACGACTTCTACATGCCCGGCTACTCGGACTACTTCGCCCGGCTGAACCAGGAGACGCGCGAATCGTTCAACCGGGAGCACGTCCTCA
Source organism: Streptomyces sp. NPDC048361 (assembly GCF_040651795.1). Classification (NCBI taxonomy): domain Bacteria; kingdom Bacillati; phylum Actinomycetota; class Actinomycetes; order Kitasatosporales; family Streptomycetaceae; genus Streptomyces; species Streptomyces sp. NPDC048361. Next base: position 10,737 of record NZ_JBEZKW010000011.1, on the reverse strand, counting down.
CCAGTGACGGCATCTCCGAGAGCACCCTCCGCGAGATCTACCAGCGCATCTACGCCGAGCGGTTCCTCCACGGCAACACCGACCTGGTCTCGCTGTACCCGAACCGGAACGTGGTCGCGGTCACCGCCTCCGACAACGCATGGTCGTTGAAACTGTCCAACAGCAACCATCCCGCGGTCCTCGGTCAGGTCGACGCCGACGTGGTGGTCTGGGCGACCGGATTCCGCACCACCGCACCCGACTTCCTCGCGCCCCTCGCGGACCGCCTCGAACGCGAGGGCGACGAGTACCGCATCGACGGTGATTTCGCCGTGAGATGGGACGGTCCTTCGAACCGAAGCGTCTTCCTCCAGAACGCGGCACTGGGACAGCGCGGACTGGCGGACAAGAACCTCAGCCTGCTCGCCTGGCGGAGCCAGCGGATCATCGACCGCCTTCGATGCGTGCGCAGCGACGATCCGGCACCTTCGTTCATCGAATGGTCGGCGAAGCTCAGCCCGGACGAGAGCGTGGGGTGAGTCATGACCCATGTCGACCTCGCCGTCGTGGGCGGCGGAATCATCGGGTGCGTGATCGCACGGGAGCTGGCGCTTCGGGCTCCGGAAGCCTCCGTGCTGGTGCTCGACCAGGACGCCGTCGGATCCGGGGCCAGCCGCCGCTCCGCCGGTCTGCACTTCCCCCGTGGCGCGACGGAGCGTGTCCGTCGCATGTCCGGCTACAGCCAGGCCTGGTACCGGGCCCTGCTGGACGCTGATCCGGCGCTGCCGATCCACCCGCTTCCCATGCTGGTGGTGGCCGACCGCGCCAGCGCGGGCCAGGTGGAGGCGGCCTATCTCGACGAGGCCCGGATGTCCCGCGTGGACGCGCTGCCCGACTGGCTGCCGCCGCTGTCGGACGAGACGGCGGCATGGAAGGGCGAGGGCTGCCAGTACGCCGACGTCGGCGCACTGGCCCGAGCACTGGCCCGGTCGCTGCGGCCGGGGACGCGTTTTCGCGACGGGGTCTGCGTCACCGCCCTGGACCGGGCCGGGCACGGATACGAACTCGCCCTCGGCACCGGAGAACGCGTCACGGCCGACGCGGTCGTGCTCGCACCCGGCCCGTGGCTGGCCGCACCGGCCTGGCGGGAACGGCTCGCGCCCCTGAACGCCAGGGTGAAGAAGGTCGTGGCGCTGCACATCGAGCAGCCGCCCGAGGCCGAGGACGGAGTCGTCGTCTTCCATGACGAGGACGCGTTCCTGCTCCCCCTCCATGAGCAGGGGCGCTGGCTTTTCAGCTACACCAGCCAGGTCTGGGACGTGGACCCCGACCGGCTCTCGGGCAGCGTCTGCGCGTCGGACCTCGCCGAGGCCCGCGAGGTGCTGCGCCGCCGTGCCCCCCGACTGGACGACTCCGCGCGCAGCGGGCGGGTGTTCTGCGATGCGTACAGCGCGGATCGGGAGCCTCTGGTACGCGCACTGGACGAGGAGGGCCGACTGGTGTTCGCGGGTGCTGCCAACGGCTCCGGCTACAGGCTCGCACCCGCCATCGCCGCGGAAGCAGCACATCTGCTCCTCACGGCCGTTCGACACGTTTCCGAGCAAGGGAGCCACCCATGAATGTGAGCGTCTTCGCCACCGAGGATCTGCACCAGGCATTCGGCATCGAGATGAGCTCCGTGGAGTCGATGAGCGCCGGAGCCGGCTGGGGCCGGGTCGCTCCCGGCGTCACCTCCGATCCGCACCAGCACGACGAGACAGAGATGTTCGTCGTCGTCGCCGGAACGGGATGGGTGGTCTTCGACGGCCGGCGCATCCGGGTGGAGCCGGGCACGGTGTGCCAGTTCGAACCGTTCGAGACGCACGTCGTCGAGAACGACGGCGACGTCGACCTGGTCTTCTTCGACCTGTACTGGCGCGACCCGGAGCTCGCCGCCCGGACCGCGGCCGCGGGTGCCGCGCGTCGCCGATTCCCCGAGCGGCCGGTCTTCGTCTTCTCGACCCCGCCCACTCCCAATGGCGACCTGCACCTCGGCCATCTGTCCGGCCCCTACCTGGGAGCGGACGCCTACGTCCGGTTCCAGCGCATGCAGGGCACCGAAGCGTGGCACCTGACGGGGAGCGACGACTACCAGAGCTACGTGGTCGAGTGCGCCCGCCGCGAGGAGCGCGAACCGGCGCGCACCGCCGGGCACTACAGCGCCGAGATCGCCGCGACGCTGCGTCTGATGGACATCGAGGTCGACCACTACACGGCGACCGACCAGGACCCTGGCTACCGGGACGGCCTGCGTGGGTACTTCTCGAAGCTCGTCGACTCGGGTGCGGTCGCCGTCCGGCAGGCGGACGCCCTGGTGGACGCGGAGACGGGAGCCTACCTGTACGAGGTGGACGTCTCGGGCGGTTGCCCCGGATGCGGCAATGGCACCAGCGGCAACATCTGCGAGGAATGCGGCGAGCCGAACGTCTGCGTCGACCTGGTCGACCCGCGGAGCAGCCGGTCGCAGACGCCCGCGAAGCAGCAGCCGGTCCCCCGCTTCGTCCTGCCGCTCCACGAGTTCGGCAAGGAGGTGACCGATCACCACCGCCTCGGCCGGGTCCCGGCCCGGCTTCGCGAACTGGCGGACCGGGTGTTCGCGCGTACCGACCTCGACATTCCCGTGACACACCCGTCGAACTGGGGCGTCGCACCCGCGGAGACGACCGTGGACGGGCAGGTGATCTGGGTCTGGCCCGAGATGTCCTACGGCTTCCTGCACGGCATCGAAGCCCTCGGCGGGCGTCTGGGCCGTGACTGGCGAGCAGCCGCCCCCGAGCAGGACTGGAAGCTCGTCCACTTCTTCGGCTACGACAACAGCTTCTACCACGCCGTGCTCTACCCGGCGCTCTACCGGTCGGCGTACCCGGAGTGGAACCCCGACATCGACTACCACGTCAACGAGTTCTACCTGCTGGAGGGCGGCAAGTTCTCCACCAGCCGGCGCCATGCCGTCTGGGGCAAGCAGATCCTGCGCCCGGAGACCGTGGACGCGGTGCGCTACTACCTGTCGCTCACCCGTCCGGAGCAGCAACGGACGAACTTCGAACTTGAGGCGTACGCGGAGACCGTTCAGAGGGTCCTGGTGGACGGCTGGCAGGGCTGGCTGAACGACCTGGGCGCTCGGACAGCCGGGCAGTACGGCGGGATCGCCCCCGACGCCGGCGTCTGGACTCCCGAGCACACGGCGTTCCTCAACCGTCTTGGAATACGTCTCGCCGCTGTCGCCGACAGTCTCGGACAGGACGGGTTCTCGCTGAACCGTGCGGCCGCCGAGCTGGACGGGATCGTCGTGGACGCCCGGCGGTTCGCCGAGACGGAGGCACGGACCGCGCTGATCGCCGACTGGAGCGACGAGGCCCGAACCGCCGTCGCGCTGGAACTGGCCGCGGCGCAGCTGCTGGCACGCGCGGCCGCGCCGATCATGCCGCGCTTCGCCGCCCGCCTCGCCGAGGCACTCGGGACGGCCGACCTCTCGTCCTGGCCCTCCCAGGTCGAGCTGGTCGCGCCCGGGACCCGGATCAGCCTTCAGGACCGGTCCTACTTCGCGGCTCTGCCGTCGGACTGGCCGCTCGCCGCGGAGGCCACGCAATGACGGACTCCGTGATCAACCGTGTGGTGGCGGGGCCTCCGGCTCCCGGCCACCGGATCTCCTTCCTCCGGCTCGGCAGCCGCAGGACGCTGGACCTGACGGAACTGTACGAACTGTCGGGTCGTGTCGCCGCCCATCTTCGGAGGCTCGGCGTCGAGCCCGGGGACCGTGTCGGCATCCTGGGCGCCAACAGCCTGGAATGGGTCCTGCTGGACCTTGCCGCGCTGCGGCTCAAGGCCGTGGTCGCGGGTTTCGAGCCGGGCAAGTTCGCGGACGCCGCAGAGCTGGTGGCGCGCTACGGGCTCAAGGCTCTGTTCACCGACCAGGACGTGCCGGCGGGCGGGCCGGCGGCGGTCCGGGCCTTCGCCGACGTCGCCGAGGCCGCGGGACGGACAGGGACGGAGCTGGTCGAGCCCGTCGGGTACGAGCCCGAGGAGGTGACGACGATCAAGTTCACCTCCGGCAGCACCGGCGTGCCGAAGGGGCTCGGGGCCACCGTCGGCAGCATCGACGCGTCGATGCGGGCCGTGCAGGAGATCTTCGAGCACCGGGACGGTGACAACCTCTTCGTCTTCCTCCCGCTGTCGCTGCTGCAGCAGCGGTACTGGGTCTACTCCGCCCTCTGCTTCGGCCACGACGTGACCGTCACCACGTACGAGGCGGCCTTCGCCGCGCTCGCGACGGCCCGGCCGACCGTGGTGATGGGCGTGCCGGCGTTCTTCGAGGTCGCCAGGCAGCAGATCGGCCAGGACGCCGCGCGCGCGTCCGGCGTCACGCCGGACGCGGCACGCCGCGCGGCCGCGCGCCGGCTGTTCGGCGATCGGATCCGCTACCTGTGGACGGGATCGGCACCGGCGGACCGGGAGGTGCTGCGCTACCTCACCGACGCGGGCCTTCCCATCTATGAGGGCTACGGGCTGAACGAGACGTGCATCGTCAGCAAGAACCACCCCGGTGCCCACAAGGAGGGCAGCGCGGGGCGGGTGCTGCCGGGCAAGCAGGTGCTGTTCGACGAGGACGGCGTGATCCTGGTCCGTAGCGAGCATCCGGTGAACCGGCGTTACGAGTTCGCCGATCCCGGCGCCTCCGAGGCGATGTTCGTCGCGGACGGGGTGGTGCGCACCGGCGACCTCGGCTACGTCGACGAGGACGGCTTCCTGTTCATCCAGGGGCGCGCCGACGACGTCATCGTGCTCGGGAACGGCAAGAAGGTGATCGTCCGGCCGATCGAGGAGCACATGCGGACGAGCCCGGCGATCGAGGAGTGCGTGGTGTTCTGCCCCGCGCAGACGTCCCTGGTCGCGGTGGTCTCGCCGTCCTCCGACACGCCCGACCTCGCGGCGATCGCCGACCAACTGGCCCACACCAATGCCTCGTTCGGCCGTGACGAACAGATCCGCAAGGTCGTGGTCGCGAGCCCCCGGCCGAGCATCGCCAACGGAATGCTCACTTCGCAGTTCAAGCCGAGACGCCAGGCCATCTTCACCGCCTTCCAGGCGGAGATCACGAACAACCAGGAAGGCATCCATGCCCAGTGACATCGAGACCATCGCGCGGGAGAACCTGTCGGCCGCACTCCAGCCGGCCGCGGATCCGCACCTGATCGACCCGGACGTCGCGTTGACCGACCACGGACTGACCTCGCTGCAGAAGGTCCTGTTCCTGACCCGGCTCTGCGAGGACCTCTCGGTCGACCTCGCGCATCTGACCGAGCGCGACGTCGCCGAGATGCGCACCCTCCAGGACGTCGTCGACACCCTGTCGCGCTACGCGGGAAAGGCTGCTTGAGATGAGTTGGGCGGAGCTGGCAGCGGCCACGCTGGAGAACGACCACGTGAGGCTGCGTCCGATCGTTCCCGAGGACCGCGAGTCGATTCACGACATCGCGATGGACCCGGTGATCTGGCGCTACTTCGTGAGCCTCGTCGAGACCGAGGCGGACTTCGACGCCTTCTTCGAAGGCATGATCGCCGACCACGCGGCCGGTAGGCGCGTGGTGTTCCACATCACCGACCGGACGACGGGGCGCTGCGCGGGGAGCATGAGCTTCGGCAACCTCTCGGAGGCGGACTCGCGCCTGGAGATCGGCTGGTCCTGGTTGGGCGTCGACTTCCAGGGCCGCGGCATCAACCGCTGGGCCAAGTACCTCCTGCTCGATCACGCCTTCGAGACCCTGGGCGCCGAGCGCGTGGAGTTCAAGACGGACCGGCTCAACGTGCAGGCCAGAGCGGGCTTGCGCAACATCGGCGCGCTGGAGGAGGGCGTCTTCCGCAGCTTCAACCCGATGCCGGGCGGCAGGCGCCGGGACGCGGTCTACTACAGCGTGGTGCGCGGCGAGTGGCCCTGGCTCAAGGGCGAGCTGGCCACTCACGCGAAGGTGACCCGTCAGGACACGGTGGTGTGACCGGCGGAGCGGGCATCCCCCATCTGCGTCTTCGTGGCGATCCGCACGAGGTCGGCCGGCAGCACGGCGCCGCTCTCGCGGGTCCGTTGCGCGGCTTCGTCGACGACTCGCTGTGCCGGCTCGACCTGCTTCTGGACGAACAGGTCACGATGTCCGGTCTCGAACCGGTGCTGTCCGCGTTCGACAAGGTGATCACGGCGGAGGTGCCACGGCTCGCGAACGAGATCACCGGACTCGCCGAGGGGATCGGCATCCATCGCGACCAGGCGCTGCTGTTGCAGCTGCGCCGGGAGATCCTGGGCTACCGGAAGATCCCGGCGCGGGGCGACTGCACCACCTACGCGCGAGCCGGTTCCCATCCGGTGCTGGCCCAGACGGTGGACCTCAACGGCGACCTGGACGATCAGATCAGCGTTCTCGACGTACGGCTCGCAGGTTCGCCGCGCGGGGTCCTGGTGCTCAGCTTCGCGGGCCTCCTCGGCTATCTGGGCGTCAACAGCGACGGTCTGGCCGTGGGCCTCAACCTGGTTCTCGGCGGCGACTGGAAACCCGGAGTTCCGCCGTACCTGGCCATTCGCCACGTGCTGGACTCGGCCGCCACCGTCGACGAAGCGGTCGAGTGTCTGCGCGGTCTCCCGTTGGCCAGTTCACGGTCGTTCATGCTCTGCGACGCGTCCAAAGCGGTCTGGGTGGAGGCTCTCGACGGCGGGTTCCGGTGTTTCGAAGCTCAACAGGCCGAGCACACCAACCACTTCCTCCACCCGGAGTTCGCACCCTTCGACGAGATCAACGTCTTCGCGCGGAACTCCTCACGCCGAAGGTTGGAGGCGTGCCGCGCCGGTCTCGCCGCGATGGCGCCGGACGCGGGGGTGGAGGAGCACTTCGCGCTGCTCTCGGCCCCTCCCATCCGCGTCGCCGGGACCGGTGACATCCGGTACGAGCGCACCGTCGCCGCGGCCGTCGCATTGCCGGGGAGCCGCCGGTTGTACATCCGGCCGGGTGATCCCGCCGTCTCCGTCACCAGGGAGTTCACCTTCACGGACCCGGACTGCGGCGCCGACGGCTCTCCCCGGACCGGCGCGGACGACGCGGGGTGACCCCGCGGGTGCCGCGTTGCCGGTCCCTCTTGATCTTTTCGAACTCCGACGGGCAGGAACATGAACGTGCTCGATGACGAGAACGGGCGATTCGTCGCCCTTGTGAACCACGAGGATCAGCTCACGACAGTCCTTGCGGGAGACGCGTCAGAAGCTTTTCCGGAAGGGAACCTGTCGTGAACACAAGTACTGCCGTCAGCGGCGCCGGGACCGACCCCGGAACCGGTCCCCGGATCGACGTCGACGATCTCTCCAGCCTGCTGATGATCAGGCACTTCGAGCAGGCCGTCCTGGACCTGTTCGCGCGCGGGCTGCTGAACGGCACCACGCACACCTGCCTCGGCCAGGAGTACGTGCCGATAGCCCTGGGGCCGCTGCTGGTCACGGAGGACTTCGTGTTCAGCAACCACCGCGGCCACGGGCACTACCTGGCCCGCTTCGACGACCCTGAGGGCCTGCTGGCCGAGATGACCGGACGCGAGGGCGCCGTCTGTTCGGGCGTCGGCGGCAGCCAGCACATCTTCCGGGAGACCTACCTGTCCACCGGGGTGCAGGGCGAGAGCCTGCCGGTGGCCGCGGGCACGGCCCTGTGGTTCCAGCGGACCGGCCGGCCCGGGATCGCGGTGGCCTACATAGGCGACGGCACCTGGGGCGAGGGCGCCGTCTACGAGGCGTTGAACCTGGCCGCGCTGTGGCGGCTGCCGCTGCTGGTGGTCGTGGAGAACAACGGCATCGCGCAGACCACGCCGACCGCGCACGCCATGGCCGGCGACATCGCCGGGCGGGCCGCGGCGTTCGGGATCGCCCATGTGCCCGTGACCGGCAGCGACGTCGCCGCGATCCGCGAACGCCTGGCACCGGTGGTCGAACGGACGCGCGCCGGCGGCGGGCCGGTGGTCGTGGAGTTCGCGACCCACCGCCTCGGCCCGCACAGCAAGGGCGACGACACACGTTCCGCCGCCGAGCTCGCCGCCGAGCGGGAGCACGACTGGCACGACGTCTATCGACGCCTGGACCCCGACCTCTTCGCCAAGGTCGACGACGAACAGCGGACGCGGATCGCCGAGGCCGTGGACCGGGTCCTGGCCCGTCCGGCCTCGGTGTGGGAAAGGAACTGAACCGTGGAACGTGTCGCCGAGAACCTGAACCGGGCGCTGCACGCGGCCTTCGCCGCCGACCCCGACCTGTTCCTGCTGGGAGAGGACGTCACCGATCCGTACGGCGGGACCTTCAAGATCACCAAGGGGCTGTCATCGGGCTACCCCGACCGGGTCCTGAGCACGCCGATCAGCGAGCAGTCGCTGGTGGGCGTCGCCAACGGGCTGGCCCTGTCCGGCGGGCGTGCCGTCGTCGAGATCATGTTCAGCGACTTCGCGACCTTGGCCTTCGACCAGATCGTCAACTTCGCGGCCAAGTCGGTCGCGATGTACGGCCGCCACGTCGAGGTCCCGGTGATCGTGCGCTGTCCCACCGGCGGGCGGCGCGGGTACGGCCCGACCCACAGCCAGAGCCTGCAGAAGCACTTCATCGGCGTGCCGCACCTGTCGGTGCACGAGATCTCGCCGTTCCACGACAACACGGTGCTGCTGGCCGGCCTGCTCGCCGACGGCGAGCCGGCTGTCCTGTTCGAGGACAAAGTGCTCTACACGCAGCCGATGCACGAGCCCGGGACGGACGGTCCGTTCGTCGCCGATTTCCCGTTCGGAGCCGGCGGCCCGGCACGGCTGCGGGCCTCGGACGGCGACGACGCGGCCGACTGCGTGATCATCGCGCCCGGTGGCGTGTCCCGGCGGGCGCTGGCGGCGGCCGGAACGCTCTTCGCCGAGCACGAGATCACCTGCGAGGTGATCGTGCCGACCCGGTTGTACCCGTTCGACGTGGAGCCGCTGCTGCCCGCCCTGGCCGGCGCCGAGGTCGTGTGCCTGGTCGAGGACTCCGCCGCCGGCGGCACCTGGGGCACAGAGGTCGCCGCGCGCGTCTATGAGCGGCTGTGGGGCCGGCTGCGGCGCCCGGTCGTGCTGTGCAGCGCCGAGGCCGAAGTGATCCCGACCGCCGCACACCTGGAACAGGCCGTGCTTCCCCAAGCTTCCGACATTCACCGCGCCATCTGGGAGGCGTTCCATGCGTGAACTGCTGCTGCCGAAGTTCAACAACAACGACGAGGGCTGCGTCCTGGTCGGCTGGGCGGTCGACGACGGCGCCGAGGTGTCCGAGGACGCGGTCGTCGCCGAGGTGGAGACCGCCAAGGCCCTGGAGGAACTCGTCGCGGACGCGGACGGCGTCCTGCACCGGCTCGTCGAGGCCGGAGCGCACTGCGAGTTCGGGCGGCCCGTGGGGCTGCTGTTCGACAGCCACCAGGAACGGGACGACTACCTGGCGAACCTGGCGGCCGCCGTCTCGACCACCGCACCGGAGGCCGAGGGCGAGGACCACGGCGGCGGCCCGGACCCGATCCTCAGCGACGCCGCGCGCACCCTCGCCCAGGACCACGGCATCCGGACCGGGCAACTGCGCTCGCTCGGCAAGCGGGTGGTGAAGGCCTCCGACGTCCAACGGCTCATCGACCAGGGGGACATGGGCCAGGAAACGGCGTCAGAGGCCGCCGGGGGGTCCGCGGACGCCGCCGTCGTCAGCCTCGGCACGCACCAGCGCGCGGTGGCCGCCGTCGTCAGCGAGGCGCACCGCACGATCCCGGCAGCCTTCGCCGCGATCGCGGTCGACCTGACAGCGTTCCACGCCACCCGCGGCGGGGGCGCCCCATACGGGCTGGTCGAGCTCCTGGTCAAGGCCATGGCCGCCCGCCACGCCGACTTCCCGCTGTTCTTCGCCACGCCCGGTGCGGACCACACCCTCGTCCTCGCGCCGGACGCCAACGTCGGAGTCACCATCGACGTCGGGACCGGCCTGTTCATCCCGGTGCTCAAGGACGCCGCCCGCCGCCCGATCGGCGACCTGGCGGACGACCTCATGGACTTCCGAGTCAGCGCCCTGCGGCAGAACTTCCGCGGGGACGCGTTCACCGACGAGGCCATCACCCTCTCGCTGCACAACGATCCGGACATCATCCTGGCCGCGCCGATCGTCCATCCGGGCCGCACCTGCGTCGTGACCTTGTGTGCCGAGCGGAGCGAAGTCGCGCTGGCCGAGGACGGAACGCCGTTCACCCGGCCGGTGACCACGGTCGCGGTCACCTACGACCACCGCTGTCTCAACGGCCGCGACGCGGTCCGCTTCCTCACCGCGGTGAAGCAGGACCTGGAGAACGCCGACGCCATCGCCCGGCTCACGGGCTGACGGGAGGACGGCGATCGCCGCGAGCAGGCGAACCGCCGCCTTCGTCGCAGAGCCGTGACCCCGGCGGCCGGCGCCGGCGCCCGGTCTCCGATCGCGGACAACCCGGCCTCGGGGATGGCAGACTCAACGAGCAACGGGGCTCCGGTTCAGTCGATTTGTGGTGAGAACCCTCCTCCTACCGGAGCGCCCCCCTGCCCAGCGCGCCGACACACGGCCCGCCACACACCTCTAACCGATCTTGAGACGGCCGTGGGTCTGTCTCGCCGGCGAGACACAGTCATGACGGGGGTGTTGCCGACGGCTTCGGCAGCGGCCGCGGGGAAGGAGCCCGGGCC
>NZ_JBEZKW010000010.1:153133-156537 GCF_040651795.1 Streptomyces sp. NPDC048361 | reverse complement strand
TTGCCCCCCCCCCCCCCTACAACAACCCCCCGACACCACACTTTTTCCCCCCCCCCCCGCTCTGGCCATCCCCCGGGGGGTTTTACACCCAAACCGGGGGGGGCCCCCGCGCCAACAGCGCGGGGCACCCACCTGGTTACTGATGTCGTGGCTGTGCCGGCCTACCAGCGGTACCAGCGGCCGCTTCCGCCCTTGGGACGGGCGATGAACCCGACCAGCCAGACGACCAACACGATGATCGCGATCCACCACAGGGCCTTCAGGGCGAAGCCCGCACCGAAGAGGATCAGAGCCAGCAGAAGTACGAGAAGCAGGGGAACCATAGTTATCAACCTCCGAGCCATCGAATGCCCCGACCGGTCCCGCTGACACGCCTCCGACATGCTTGTTTACAGAATTCTTATCGGGGAAATCGCTTGCGTCCCTCTGTACGCCAGAACGCCTCGCCGAACCCGCCGCGCCACCACGCTGCCGACTCCGGAAGCCGCCGGTCAGGGCGACACCCTGGCCTCTCACCGCATCCATCGCGCGAGCCGCCCGCCCCCATCCCGCGCCCGAAAGCGAACTCCGTCGCCCGTCGCCCGTCGCCGTGGAAGCTAGACGCGCGGGGAAACACGCACCCGGCCCTCGCCCGCGCGCGGCCGGACGCGCGAGACCACCCCTCGCGCCCACCCCTGACCGGCACGCCAGAGCGCCGACCCCGCACGCCGTGCCCCTACGAACGACACCCCGCGCGGTGTCTCCTCCCACCGCCCCTGCATCTCCCGTTCGAACCGGTCCGTGACCACCGTGGTCCCACCACCGTGCGCCATGACACCTCACCTCTCCCGTCACCATCCAGGCACCTGCCCAGGCCAATCAGCCGACCCGGACCAGCCTGTAGGCTGATTGGCCTGGAAGGCAGGGCCAATTCAGGGAGGTTGGTATGGCAGGGATCCCCGTGGTCCGGTCCGTGGACACCGTCGGCACCGCGGTCCGTACGCTCGGCAGCCGCCAGCTCGCGGGGCAGGTCACCGCGCTCACCGGCCCGCGCCCCGGCTACCGCGCCCTTGCCCAGGGCGTCCGCACCCTCCTTCTCGACGGCCGGATCCCCCTGCACACCCGGCTCCCCGCCGAACGCGAGCTGGCCACCGCCCTGGAGGTCAGCCGGGCCACCATCACCGCCGCATACGACCTGCTTCGCGAGGGCGGCTACGCGCTGAGCCGGCGGGGCGCGGGCACCTGGACGGGGCTTCCCGACGGCGCGGCCCCGGCCAATGTGGCCCGTTACCAGGCACCCGACGGCGTCATCGACCTGGCGATGGCCGCCCCGAGCGCCCCGGCCGCGGAGCTCGCCGCCGCGTTCGCGCAGGCCGGGCCCGAGCTGGCCCGTCACGCCGCCGGCAACGGCTACCACCCGCTCGGCCTGCCGGAGCTGCGTGCCGCCGTCGCCGAGCGCTACACCCGGCGCGGTCTGCCCACCCTGCCGGAGCAGATCCTCATCACCACCGGCGCCCAGTCCGCCGTGTCCCTGGTGGTGAACCTCCTCGGCCGGCCCGGCGACCGCGCCCTCGTCGAAAGCCCGTCCTACCCCAACGCCCTCGACGCGGTGCGCCACGCCGGGCTGCGGCTCACCCCCGTACCGGTGACGGAGGACGGCTGGGACATCGAGCTCCTGGAGTGCACGCTGCGCCAGACCGCGCCCCGGCTCGCCTACCTCATCCCCGACTTCCAGAACCCGACCGGCGCCCTGATGAGTACCGAGCAGCGCGCCCGGCTGCTGCGCGCGGCCCGCGCCACCGGCACCTGGCTGCTCATCGACGAGACCATGGCCGAGATGGCCCTGGAGGGGCGGGCCCCGGCGCCGTTCGCGTCCCTGGCCCACCAGGGCGAGTCGGAGCAGCTCGTCACGGTCGGTTCGCTCAGCAAAACCCACTGGGGCGGGCTGCGCATCGGCTGGGTACGGGCGGGCTCACGGCTCGTCAACGAACTGGCCGCGCTGCGCATCCACGTGGATCTTGCGACCTCCCTGGTCGACCAGGTGCTCGCCGGGGCCCTGCTGGCCGGCATGGACGACGTCCTCGCCGCGCGGCTGCCGCAGCTGCGCGCACGGCGGGACGCGCTGGCCGACGCCGTCGGGCGCCATCTGCCGGAGTGGCGCTGGCGGACACCGGCCGGCGGGCTCAGCCTCTGGGTCGACCTGGGTCGGCCGATCGCGGGAGCGCTGGCCGAGGCGGCCCTCGGCCACGGCGTGAACCTCCAGCCCGGCTCCCGCTTCGCCGCCGACCCGGGCACCCACGAGCACCGGCTGCGCCTCCCCTTCGTCCACGAGCCGGCCCTCATGGAGGAAGCGGTGCGCCGCCTGGCCGCGACCCTCGACGCGGGCCTGCCCGCGTTCACCGGAGAGCAGAACCGCCCGCACTGGGTGGCCTGAACTCCCCTGCTCCATCAGGCGACATCGGAGGGGTTCAGGGGGTTCAGGGGGTTCAGGGGGTTCAGGGGGTTCAGGGGGTTCAGGGGGTTCAGGGGGTTCAGGGGGTTCAGGGAGCCCAGGGAGTCCAGAGCAGCGCAAGGGAGTTCGGGGGGAGTTCAGCCACGTCGCGGTCGCTCCTCTCGCTCACGGGCGGATCGGCGGATCGCCGAATAACTCCACCGCCTTGCGTACGTCCGTGACCGCGCCGGCCAGCGCGCTGACCGAGCCGATCGACCCCGCGATCAGCAGCAGCGAGCGCCGCAGCCGGGGCACCTCGGGCACCCCGCTGATGGCCATCGCGTCCAGCGCCGCCAGCTCGTCCTCGGCCACGGCCCGGTCGGGAAACTCCGCCGGATGACCCGCCAGCTGCCGGCGCAGCCGGGACACGGCCGCCCGCAACTCGCTCACTCTGGGGTCCTCGCCACTGCCGGTCACGGCCCTCTGCTCCACGCCTCGCAACAAAAGTCCTCCCCCACGCACGTCCTTGTGCAGGTGTTCAGAACCCGTGCAGCGAAGGTCAACTGCCGGGATGCGCGGGTCAGTTAACGCCATGCGGTGTGTCGTGCGCCACTACGGGGACGGAATTCGACAGAAGCGGCAGGTATATGTGGGGCCATGACGCAACCAACGACAAATGCCGCACAGGTCACGGCGGTGCTGCTCGCCGCGGGCGGCGGGCGGCGGCTCGGCGGCCGCCCCAAGGCGCTGCTGGCGCACCGCGGCCGCCCGCTCGTCGAGAACGCCGTACGCGTGCTGCGCGAGGGAGGGTGTCGCACGGTGTACGTGGTGCTGGGCGCCGCGGCCGACGAGGTGCGGGCCCGCGCCGATCTGGCGGGGTGCGTCCTGGTCGACAACCCCGACTGGGGCGAGGGCATGGGCTCCTCACTGCGTACGGGTCTCGATGCGCTGGCCAGGGCGGCCGACGAGCGAGGGGACGCGGGCAGCGTGGCGG